>NZ_BMPE01000013.1 GCF_014647435.1 Deinococcus radiotolerans
GGGGCATAGGTCAAGTCTGCCACGACGCATCATCGTGCTTCCGTTCTGTCCTCAGGCTCTTAGTCACGGTCCAAGTATCTCACATATGAGTCATCATTCAGAAACTCATTATAGCTGAGTCAAGACGACTAAAAAAAGCTTCCACAGCGAGTTTACCGCGTGGTGGAAATTATCGCCCCCTATTAGGCCCATACGATGCCGAGCATGACGCCAGACTCACCTCTTTTTGCGCTCCTCGAACTACCCTGCTGCCCTGACCAGACCCTGCTTATACTCATGGGCAGCCCCGTTTTAAACACGTCCCACATCGCTCAGCTGCGCCCACACCTTGATTCTCTCGTGTTCTCGGCTATGAAGTCCGGAGAACTGGCACCCGTCCTCAAACTGCTGCGGCACGTCAAAGCTCAGCTTGCGGCATGAGGAAGGCGAGTCCATGGGAAAGTAGGACCGAGGCCTGAGCCACTTGCACACTACGGACAAGCTACGACAGTCGCCCACCCGAAGTTGCGTAACTGAAGTGGTGAAGGGAATACACCTTCATTCCAAGCAATCTAGCCTCTGCCAGCCGCTGCGGAGGCTAAGCCAGGTGCCGAGGACGGTGGTGACGAGCAGCCCCATGAGGCCGAGGATGCCTTCCAGTGTGGTGAGGGCGCTGTAGCCGGGGAACAGGTCGGGGCGCAGGACGCTGCCGGCGGCGGGGCGGGCGAGGAGCAGGAGGCACAGGACGCTGTAGGCGAGGCTGAGGCCCATGAAGGCGAGGCCGCCGGGGCTGACGCCGATCTCGGCGGGGTTGTCCGCGTCGAATTTGGGGGCGGCGGCGCCGAGGCCCACGCCGAGGGCGGTGATGACGAGGGCGTTGCTGATGCTGACCAGGGCGCTGAGGAGGAACAGGGTGGGGCCGAGGTTCATGGCGGCGGCGCTGGCGAGGCCCATAACGAGGCCGACGGTGAGTGTGACCGGGAGGACGCCCAGGAATTTGCTGAGAACGATCTGGCGGGGCTGGATGGGCGCGGTGCGCAGCAGCCAGTAGGCGCGCGCTTCGGTGCTGATGGCTGGGAAGGCGAGGCGGACGGCGATGCCGGCGATGATGAAGCCCTGGAAGGCAAGTTGGATGTAGCCGAGGATGCCGCGGAACTGCGGGATGGGGATGGGGACGGCTTTGACGCTGACGAGGTACACGCCGGCGAGGGCGACGACGACGAGCAGTTGACTCCATTGGGTGGGGTCGCGGAGGGTGACGCGCAGGTCCTTGCTGGCGAGCGCGCCGCCGCGGCCGAGGCGCGTGAGGAGGCGTTCGGTGGTGCCTGCGCGGCGGGGGCGTGGGTCGAGTCTGGGGGTGCTGGAGTCCAGCGCGCGGGCCCAGCCGTCCTGGTAGGCCTTGGCGGCCAGCAGGGTCGCGCCCAGCAGGAGCGCGGCGGTGAGCAGCAGCAGGGGCAGCAGGGGCGTGGCGAGGTGGCCGTGCGCGGCCTGCCAGATGCCCTGCGCGGCCCAGGAGGGCGGGAGGAGGGGGCTGCTGGGTCCGGCGAAGTCGCGCAGGAGCGCTTCGATTTTGGTGGGGTCTTGGAGTTTCTGCACGAGCACTTCGGGTCGAAGGGCGCGGATGGCGTAGACGAGCGCGGCACTGATGATCACCCCCAGGCCAGTGCTGACCTCGCGGACGCGGCCGACCGGGGCGACGCGCATGAGCAGCACGGCCAGGAGGGCGCCCAAACCGACGGGCGCGGCGAACACGAGCAGCGCGGCAAGCAGCATGACCGGGTACGCCCAGAGGGGCGCGTGGAAGTACGTGGCGATGGTCAGGAGCAGCGGCACGGTCAGGAACACAGGGACGAGCGCGGCGTTCAGGAACGTCTCGGTGACCTTCAGGGCGAACACGCGGGTGGTTTTGATGGGCTGGGTAAGGAGGAAGTTCAGGTCGTCGCTGAGGTACAGGGTGCTGATGGCGGCGGTGGTGGCGCTGAAGGTGACGCCGCTGGCGAGGGTGATCAGGCCGATTTCCAGGACGCGCGCGAAGACGTTCAGGCCGATGTCCCCGAAGCGGCCCAGGAACGTGAGGGCCTTCCAGGTGCCGATCACCTCGCCGGTCAGGAGCAGCAGGGCCAGCGCGCCAACGAGCGCGTAGCCCCACTTGGGCGCCCTGCGGATGGTGTGCGCCAGCGCGCGGAGCTTCAGGGCGCTGAGGCTGGGCGGGGCGGGCCGGGTGGGGCGGGGGGCGGGCGTGGCGGTCAAGCGCCCACCCCGGGGGCCCCGGTTTCTTCGCGGGCGCGGCGCTGCTCGTCGAGTTCGTCTTCCAGCAGGCGGAAGAAGATGCGCTCGAGGCTGTCGCCGTGCACGCCGCCCGCCTCGGTGCCGGTGCGGGCGCGCAGGTCGTCCATGCTGCCCTCGCCGAGCACCTTGCCGCGGTCGAGGACGACCAGCCGGTCGCACACGGCCTCCGCGACGGGCAGCGAGTGCGTGGTGAGCAGCACGGTGCGGCCCCGGTCGGCGTGCGAGCGGAACAGGTCGCGCACCTGCCGTGCGGCGTGCGGGTCGAGGCCCACCATGGGTTCGTCCACGATCAGCACGGGCGGGTCGGGGAGCAGGGCCGCGATGATCGCGACTTTCTGGCGCATGCCGTGGGAGTACGTCTCGATCAGTTCGTTGCCGAAGTCGGTCAGGCGGAAGAATTCCAGCCAGCGGTCAATCTCGGCGTCCGCGCCGGGCACCTCGTACAGCTGGCCCACGAAGCGCAGCAGTTCCCGCGCGGTCAGCTTGCCGTACAGGTACGGGCGGTCGGGGATGTACCCGAAGGCCGCCTTGGCCCGCACGGGGTCCTTCCAGACGTCGAAGCCCGCGACGCGCACGGTGCCGCTGGTGGGGCGGGTCAGGCCGACCAGCGCGCGGATGGTGGTGGTCTTGCCGGCGCCGTTGCTGCCCAGCAGGCCGAAGACTGCGCCGGGCTGCACCGTGAACGACAGGTTGCTGACGGCCTCGTGCCGCCCGTAGCGTTTGGTGTACCCGTGCACCTCGATCATGAGGGGCAGCGTACGCCCGCGCGTCTGACGGAAGGTGCACATGCGCCCTGCATGGAGGACCTGCATGGAGGAGCGGTCAGTGTGGCCGTCTCCCCCACTGCCGCCGGTCACAGGGGGCTGAGGCGGTCGTCCTCCCCGTGGATGGGCGCGCGGACGCCCGTGACCGCCTGCGCGGCCTGCATGCCGGCCATGGTGGCGGCCTCGACGCAGCCGGCGTTCAGGCCGGTGCGCAGCCAGTCGCCGGTGAGGATCAGGTTGCGGTAGCCGCTCTCGTCGGCGCGCAGGCGGTGTCGGCTGCTGCCCACGACGCTCATGACGTAGCGTTCGGACGGGTCGAGGTTCGCGCGCCAGTACTGCCCGTCGAACCGCGCCTCGCCTGAGCGGCCCTGCGGGTCGGTCAGCACGGTCCAGTCGAAAGTGCCGCCCTGCTGCGTGCCAGGCATCAGCGCGCCGAGCTGTGTGGTCATCTGGTTCAGGGCGCTGGCGCGGACGTTCGCGGCGTTGACGGCGGGGAAGTCCGTCTGGGTGGGGTCGGGCAGGCCGGGGTCGGGGTACACGGAGCAGAAGTACGCCACGTCGCGCGGCGCGTCGGGCGTGTCAGGCCAGGCCTCGCGGGGGAGCAGCTGGTCCATGGGCGCCCAGGTGTCGAAGGGTTCGGTGAAGCCGCTCAGGACGGGCTGCTGCCCGCCGGGCTGGTCGGTCCAGCCGAGCGAGGTGAGGTCGCGGTTCATCCACAGCTGGTAGGACTGCGTGGGGATGCTCTTCACGGCGCTGGTCGCGGCGTGCAGGGCCGAGCCGGGCGTCACGAGCTGCGGCGCGACGAGCGGCACGGACGCCACGGACACGCCCAGGATCACCCGGTCGAAGTCCACGCCGCGTTTCAGCGTCACGCGCGGCAGCTCGCTGCCGGTGGCCTCCTGGTACACCTGCGGCCAGGTGCTCCAGTGGCTCTCCAGGTTCGCGCCGCTCTCTCGCAGCAGCTTCGCCTCGGCGGGCAGCAGCTGGTCCGCGTTGGGCGCGCTGGGCCAGCAGGCCAGCCCGTTCACGTACACGAAGGGATCGCAGTGCTCCGCGCCGCTGGCCACGGTCGCCTGCCGGGTCAGGTGCACTTCGGCCACCTCGTCCCCGTCGGAAATCAATTCGTTCAGCTGGTGGAAGAACTGGAACTTCACGCCGCGCGCCCTGAGCAGCTGGTAGGCGGGCGAGAAGATGGTGTCCCCCATCCCGGCCTGCATCTTGTACATGATGCTGCCCTTGTACGTCAGGCCGATGCGGATCATGACGCGCAGCATGGTGCCCGCCTCGGCGTTCGGGCGGCCGTAGTCGCCGCCGTCGTACGCGAAGATCAGGTCGTAGAAGCCGCGCACGACGGCGCTGTTCACGCTGTAGCGTTCGTTCGCGCCGTGCTTGAGGAGCCACTGGCGGAAGTCGATGTCGTTGATGACGTCCAGGCCGTGCTCGAGGACCCCGTCGCGCAGCATGCCCAGCAGCGTGGTCACGCCCAGGTCCAGGCAGATGTACAGGCGGCGCAGCGTGTCGTCCGCGTCCAGCAGCGCACAGACCTCCCGGTCGAGCCACTCGCGGATGCCCTGCAGCGCGTCGGCCAGCAGGCCGTGCGGGTCCTCGTGCGCGTGAATCATGGCGGGCAGGTCGCCCAGCAGCGCGCAGGCGCCCTCGACGGCGTGCACGACGCTGCTGGCCAGGTGCGCCACGTCCGCGCAGACGGTCGCGGCCAGGCCGCGCAGCCAACCCGGGTGCGCCTCGCCCGCCGCGACCGCCGGGGCGGGGGGGCGGTGGTGGCAGACCTCGGACACCCAGTGGCGCACCCAGGACAGCATGGCCTGCGCGATCTCCAGCAGTTCGGGCAGCTCGCGCCCGTCGCCGGGCGTGCCGGGCAGCGGCGGGAACATCAGCGGCCAGGGGCGCCACTCCTGCCCGATGTGCTCACTCAGCACGATGAAGTCGTGCGGTTTGAACGCGTCCTGCCAGGTGGCCAGCGGCGCGCCCGCCGGGCGGTCCAGCGCACCGTAGATGCCCTGAATCATGCGGAAGGCGTTCTCGTAGAACCCGAACCAGCTGTGCAGGCCGTGCTCCTCGATCCGCTGGCCGTACTCGGCGTTGCGGCCGCTGGCGCCCTTGCCGCCCAGCCGCCAGCCCATCTGGTACAGCGTGATCTCGTAGCGGTCCTGCCAGCCGGGCTGCTCGGTCAGGTGGTACGCGGCGCTGATCGCGCCGACCCCGCCGCCGATGATCGCAATCTTTTCCTTCGGAACGCGGGCGGGGGGCGTGACCTCTGCGGCCTCGGTGACGGTGAAGTCGAACTGCATCTCGAAGGGCAGCAGGGCGCGCTGCTCGCCCAGCGTCAGGCCCAGCGTGTCGGCCAGCGGGAAGGACGCCACGTCATGCAGCGTGCAGGTGTACTCGCCGCCCAGCAGCCGCACGCTGCGGACCTTGTCCACGACGGCGGGGGCCGCCACGACCGCCTGGTACACGGCGCCGGCGCCGCTGCCGTCCGGGAACTGCTTCAGGAAGATCTGGTCCGTGCGGGGGTTCTTCAGCAGGGACAGCAGGTCCGCCCAGCCGCGCGCGTCGGGCGTCAGCGCCTCGGGGCCCAGGTCACGCAGCGCCGCCAGGACCAGCTCGGCCAGGTCCCCGACCTCGCTGGCCCGGCCACCGCCGGCGGGCGTCAGGTCCAGCAGGGGGTGCCACGCGATCTGCGTGTCCGGGCTGAACGGCTCGAAGGCCTTGACGCTCAGGTGGTAGTCGCCGCCCTGGCCGGGCGTCTCGGGCATGTGGTAGCGGCCGTCGTACTTGGGGTAGCCGTACAGCTCGCGGCCGTTGATCAGGGCCATGGTGTCGTCCACCCAGATGTGCGCCGGGTAGAAGTACAGCCCTGACCAGTGCCCGCGCTCGTCCTGCTGGCCCAGCATGACCCAGGTGATGATGTCCGTCTCGGTGATCCAGCCCCTGGCGGCGTCCTTGGGCGCGCCGGAGTTCGCGTGGCCCACGCGGGTGAAGGTCAGCATCACGAACGGCGAGAGCACCTTGAACGTCGCTGCGCCCTGCGCGGCGCGGTTGAGTCCGGCGTCCACGAACGCCTGGAGTCGAGTGAGGTCCCCACGCAGGAAGAAGCCGCGCATATCTGCCCCCGACAGGTGCAGGGGCGCGCGCATATTCACACTGCCGGGCAGGAATATGTATTCTGGTCTGAGCACTTTTTCACCTTTTCCTCACCGAATGTATCCCAGGTCGGCCTTCCACAGGGGGACCCACTTGAATTCACGCTGGACCACCCTGTGCCGCAGTCTGCTCACCCTGCTGGCCCTCCTGCCCGGCTTGGCCTGCGCCAGTGACGCGCGCCCGGCCGTTCAGGCGCAGACGCCTCAGGTCGGCGCGGCGCGGCTCTACCGCACGCCGCCCGGCGCAGCGCCGCTGAGCTTCCCGGCCAGCGGTGCCGACCTCGCCGCGTGGCAGGCGGGGCTCACGCCGGTCAGCCGGGTGCGCCTCACCGGGGATGACGTGTGGGTGGTGCTGAACCTGCGCAACCCCACCGCCCAGCGCGAGTGGGTGTTCGACCCGCACGGCACCCTGATGGAATTCGTGGACGCCCGCGTGTACCGCCCCGGCCAGCCCACCCAGGTGATCCGCACCGGGTACCGCGCCGAGCACCCGTACATGCTGCACTACGGCGCGGACCTCACCCTGAACCCCGGCGAGCAGGGCGTGATCGTCGCTCGGGTCCGCAGCCCGTACTTCGCGTCCCAGCCGGAATTCAGCGTGCCCAGCCGCGCCGCGTACCGCCGCACCGTGTCCCGCGAGAACGCCCTGATCCTGCTGGCCCTGGGCGCCCTGCTGACCCTGGCCATGTACAACCTGTTCGTGTACGCGGGTACCCGCAACCGCTCGTTCCTGTACTACGCGGCGTACATGCTCGCCTACTGCGCCGGGTGGGCCTTCACGTTCCACCTGCCGGCCGACGTGTTCGGCTGGCACGACCTGCGCTGGCATTACGTGTGGTTCTTCCTGCTGCCCATCCTGAACACGCTGTTCTACCGGCACTTCCTGCAGCTGCGCGCCCGCCTGCCATTGCTGGACCGCCTGAGCTTCGTGAACCTGCTGCTGCCGCTGACGCTGCTGCCCACCGCCTTCGTGCTGCTGCCCTACGCGCACGTCCTGGCAACCGGCGTGATCGCCGTGTGGCTGCTGCTGGCCCTGATCAGCGGCGTGGCGTCCTGGCGGCAGGGCTTCGAACCCGCCCGCTTCTTCGTGCTGGGCCTGCTGGCGCTGCTGGTGCCCGCGGCGATCATCCTGCCCGGCAACGTGGGCCTCACCCCAGACGTGCCCTTCAACTCCGAGCTGTTCACGCTGCTGGGCGGCACGCTGGACGGCCTGCTGCTGGCCTTCGCGCTGGCCGACCTGATCCGCCTGCTGAGCGCGCAGAACCGCGCGTCCATCACGCAGCTGCAGCAGGCGCTGCACCTGGCGCGCACTGACCTGCTGACCGGCCTGAACAACCGCTACGCCTTCGAGCAGGCCTTTGGCGCGCCGGACAGCGGCGAGCAGCTGCTGATCGTCATTGACCTCGACGGCCTCAAGCAGCTCAACGACCGCCAGGGGCACCGGCGCGGCGACGACCTCCTGCGGGACTTCGCCGCGCAGCTGCGCACCCTGGAAGACGGGCAGGTCAGCGCGTACCGCCTGGGCGGCGACGAGTTCGCACTGCTCGCCCCACCCGAGGCCGGCGGCACGCTCGCCGAGGCGCTGCGGCGCATCGAGGCGCACCTGCAGGCCGGGCCGTACCCACAGTCCGGCGTGAGCTTCGGCACGGCGCTGACCACCCCCGCGCAGCCCAGCATCCAGACGTTCGAGCAGGCGGACCAGCGCATGTACACGCACAAGCAGGCGAAAAAAAGGCACCGGGACACGCCCCCGCCCCTGCCCATCTGAAGCGCGCAAGAAACACACGCCCTTGCGGGCGTGTGGCTGTGGGTCACTCCGGATGGCGGCCGGGCCCCGCCGGGTTCAGTCCTGGCGGGCCAGCCAGCCGGCCAGCCAGGGCAGCTTGACCTGCACCTTCTCGCGCAGGCCGCCCCAGTAGCGTTTCGACCAGCCGTCCAGGTTGCGCTGCTTGCCGCGCGCGACGGCCATGGCCCCCTCGGGCACGTCGTCGTGGACGGCGCTGCCCGCCGCGATGAAGGCGGCGTCGCCGACCACGCGCGGGGCGATCAGGGTGCTGTTGCTGCCGATGAACACGCCCGCACCCACCTGCGAGCGGTGCTTGTTCACGCCGTCGAAGTTCGCGACGATGGTGCCCGCCCCGACGTTCGTTTCCTCGCCGATGGTCACGTCACCCAGGTACGCGAGGTGCCCGGCCTTCACGCCCGCGGCCAGCTGGGCGTTCTTGGTCTCCACGAAGTTCCCTATGTGCACCCCATCCGCCAGGACCGTGCCGGGCCGCAGGCGCGCAAAGGGGCCCACGTCACTGCCCGCACCGACCTCGGCGCCCTCCAGTACGCTGTGGGGCTTGATGGTCACGCCCTCGTGCAGGGTGCTGTCCGTGAGAACGCTGTACGCGCCGACCGTCACGCCCTCCGCGATGCGGGTCGCGCCGCGCAGGATCACGCCGGGTTCCAGGGTCACGTCCCGGCCGATCTGCACGGTATCCTCGATGGATACGGTCTCAGGCATGAGGATGGTCACGCCGGCGCGCATGTGCTCCTGCGTGAGGCGCGCGCGGATGATGCCCTCGGCCTCAGCGAGGCCGGTGCGGTCGTTGGCGCCCATGACCTCGCTGGGGTCGGTGAGTTTGAAGGCGTGCACCTCGGCGCCCTCAGCGCGGTACAGGCCCAGCAGGTCGGTCAGGTAGTACTCGCCGCTGGCGTTCTCGTTCGTGATGCGCCCCGACAGGGCGCGGGCGCGGGCGTCCATCAGGTACACGCCGCTGTTGAATTCGCGCACGGCGCGCTCCTGCGGCGTGGCGTCCTTCTGCTCCACGATGCGTTCCACCGCGCCGTCCGCGCCGCGGATGATGCGGCCGTACCCGGTCGCGTCGGGCAGCTCGCCGGTCAGGACCGTGAACGCGCCGCCCCGGGCGCGGTGGTCGTCCAACAGCGCCTGTAACGTGTCGGCGCGCAGCAGGGGCGTGTCGCCGTACAGCACGAGCACGTCCGCCCCATGGTCACTCAGGGCGTCCAGGCCCTGGATGAACGCGTGCCCGGTGCCCAGCTGCTGCGCCTGCCGCGCGAACACCACGCCCGCGCCCTTCAGGTGCTCCTCGACCTGCTCGGCGCCGTGGCCGGTCACGACGACCACGTTGCGCGCGCCCAGGTCCTGAGCGGTCTTCACGGCCCACGCGACCATGGGTCGCCCGGCGACGGGGTGCAGCACCTTGGGGAGACTGGATTTCATGCGGGTGCCCTGCCCGGCGGCAAGAATCACGACGTCCAGCGGACGGGTCTGTTCAGTCATAGCCTGCCCACTGTATCAACCTGCCCGCACCGGCAGGCTCCGCAGGCGAAAGAGGGTGACCCCGTACTGGGATCACCCTCTCTCGTGCTGCGGGCGTGGGCTCAGGCCGTGACTTCCGCCGGGGCGGCCGGTGCGGGCGCGCCCTTACGGCGCAGGCGGATCAGCATCCAGATGCTCGCGATGATCAGCGGAATGCTGATGAGCTGCGTGTCGGTCAGCAGGCCGATACCGGGCGCGTCCAGGCCCTGGTTCAGGTACGTCTTGAGGGTCAGGGGGTTCAGGCGGAACGTCTCCTCCCACCCGGCGCGCAGGATCGAGTACCACAGCCAGAACTGCCAGAACGCCCAGCCGGGAATGCGGCTGCGCAGCCAGAAGTACGCCGCGACGGACAGGATGATGCCGATGATCACGCCGTACATCTGCGTGAAGTGCACAGGCGCCGTCATGACCAGCTGACCGCCGATCTGCTGGCAGTACTGCGAGAGGTCCATGTCCGGGTTGGCGTTCTTGATGCACATGCCGTCATGGAAGGCGCGGGCGCCGGCAGGCCAGTGGAAGCCGATGGGCCAGCCGGTCACGCGGCCGACCGTGTCCGTGCCGTTCATGATGTTCCCGATGCGCCCGCCGATGATGCCGAACGCCACGCCGGGCACGCACAGGTCCGCGTACCGGTAGAAGTCCATGCCCTTGCGGCGGGCGTAGTACAGCATCACCAGGATGCCGCCGATCAGGCCCCCGTGAATGCTGATGCCGCCCTGGCGGAGGTTCACGATGTCCAGCAGCACGCGCGGGAAGGGGATGTTCTCGAACTGGTTCCAGGAGGTCAGCACGAACACCAGCCGCGCGCCCACGAGGCCCCACACGATCATCCAGAGAATCATGTCGTTGAAGAGGTCGACGTTCAGGCCGCGTTCGCGGGCCATGCGCGTGCCGACCCACACGCCAGCGACGATGCCCAGGGTGATGAGCACACCGTACCAGGCAATCGTGAAATTGCCAATTTGAAGGAAGATGGGATCCATAGGTCCCCCGCAGTGTAGAGCCTCCGCAGCGGGAACGCGGCCCGCCCGCCCGGAGGCAGGGGGCCGCGCGCAGGCGGGGACGCTCAGAAGCCCAGCGGGGCGGGCGTCTCGGTCTCCTCGGGGGGCACGACGCGGAACACGCGCGAGAGGATCACGCTGAGTTCGTACAGGACATACAGGGGCGCGGCCACGAGGAGCATGTTCATGGGGTCGGGCGTAGGCGTGATCACGGCGGCGGCGATCATGATGACGACCAGCGCGATGCGCCACCCGCCGCGCAGCATGGTGTGGTTCACGATCCCGATGCGGGTGAGGATCACCGCCAGGATGGGCATCTCGAAGGCCAGCCCGAAGGAGATCAGGAAGGTGGTGACCATGCCCAGGTACGATCCGATGCTGAAGTACCCCTCGACCGTGCCGCCCATGAAGTCCGCCAGGAAGGGAATCATGGTGGGCAGGACCATCTTGTACCCGAAGAGCGCGCCACCCAGGAACGCTACGCCCGCCCCCAGGATGAACGGCAGCGCCCAGCGCCGCTCGTGGGCGTACAGGCCCGGCGCGATGAACGCCCACACCTGCCACAGGATGAACGGCAGCGCTAGCGCCAGCCCCGCCCAGAAGGACATGTTCAGGCTCAGCATCAGCTGCTCGGTGAGTTGCAGGGCGACCAGCTTGACCTTGCCCGCCTGGTACAGGGTGGAGTGCGTCAGGGGTTCCTTGAAGAACTCGATCAGCTGGATGCGGTACTGGAAGGCGACGGCCATGCCGATCGCCAGGAAGATCACGCTGATGATGATCCGCTTGCGCAGCTCGTCCAGGTGATCGAACAGCGGGGCGCTGCTCAGTTCTTTGGGTGGGGTGGCGGGCATGACGCGCTCCTTTGCGGGGTTCAGCGGCGGTCGCTGATGGGCTCGCTGACCGGGGTGACGGGCGTGGCGGGCGTCACGGGATCCAGCGGGCGCGAGGGCACGTCCGTGACGGGCTCCCGGTCGGCGTGCGTTTCACGTTTGAATTCCTTGATGCCCTGCCCGAGGCCCTTGCCGAGTTCCGGGAGTTTCTTCGCGCCGAAGACGAGGGCGATGACGACAATGATCAGGACGATTTCCAAAGGACCCATGAGGTGCTCCTTGCGCTGCCCGCGCGGGCAGGATCGAGTGAGGTGTGGGGGTGTGGGGCCGTCTTACCTTGAAGGTATGCGAGCGGGGGGAAATCGGATGGGGGGCAGCTCACCTATGAAACCTTAATGGGGCTTGGTCAAATGACGGTGAAGGCCCCGCGCGGTCCCCAGCGTGCCCCGGCAGGCGCGGTTCAGATGCCCCGGACCTCTCCCTCCGACCAACCAGTTCAGATGCTCCAGCCGCCGTCCACGAGGATCTCCTGACCCGTGATGTACGCCGCCTCGTTCGTGGCGAGAAACGCAATGGCCGCCGCGACCTCGTTCGGCTCACCGAACCGCCGCGCGGGAATGCGGCCCTTCAGGCGCTCGGCGTCAGTGGGGTCGGCGTGCAGGGCGTTGAGGCGGTCGGTGGCGGTGTAGCCGGGCGCGACCGTGTTGCAGGTGACGCCGTCCGCGGCGACTTCCAGTGCCAGGGTCCGCAGGTGGTTCGTGACGGCGGCGCGCATGGCGTTGCTGACCGGGAGGTTCAGCGCGGGGCGGCCCACGGTCAGGCTGGTCACGGCGATGATGCGGCCCCAGCGGCGCTCGCGCATGCCGGGCAGCACCGCCGTCGCCAGTCGGGCGGTGCTCATGAACGTGGTCTGGAAGCCCTGCGCCCATCCCTCCTCGGTGACGGCGCTGGGCTGCGCGGGGGGCGGCCCGCCCGCGTTGCTGACGAGGATGTCCACCTGCCCGGCGGCCTCCACGGCAGCCCCCACGCCGTCCGGGGTGCCCACGTCCGCCACGACCCAGCGCGCGCCGATGGCGTCGGCGGCGCGGCGCAGCACCTCCTCATTCCGGGCGGCCAGCGTCACCTGCGCGCCCAGGCGGATCAGATCGTGCGCGGCGGCCAGCCCGATGCCGCGGCTCCCGCCGGTCACCAGGGCGCGTTTCCCGTTCAGCTGAAAGAGGCTCATGCGCCGAGGGTACACCGCACGGGCAGCCCACACGGCAGGCAGAACTGGCATGCTCGGGGCTATGGGCTGCGACATCCACGAGCACTACGAGATCCGCCGGAACAGCAGGTGGGAGCCAGCCGACCTTCACCCAGTGCCGGACACCAGTGGAATGAGCCCGGAGGAGGAAGACCGGATCTTGAAAGCCCACTGGGGGCATCCGCTGGATCTGGACCGGGATTACGACCTCTTCGCGCTGCTGGCCGGCGTCCGCAACACCATCGAGATCGAGCCGATCGCCGCCCCGCGCGGCCTGCCTGGCGATCTCAGCGCCGCCCTTCAGGCCGCCTGGACTGAAGCGGAGGTCTGGTGTCATCACCCGTCGTGGCTGACGCTGGACGAGTTGCTGCGCTTCGACTGGGATCAGCAGCTGCGGGATCTCGACCTGAGCGAGGTGGGCGTCAAGCGCCGCCTGGAACGGGACGTGCGCACCTACCGCGACCTGGGACAGGCCACGGGGCTGCTGAGCCGCGTCGTGCCGTACCTTCAGACTCAGGTGGCGGACCCGGCGGACCTGCGGCTGGTGTTCTGGTTCGACAACTGACCGGCCCCTGCACGGGGCAAGGGTGCGCCTCTCTCCATCCGGGGTGCGGGGGGCGGCTATCCTGCGCGGGATGCGGGCTCAGAATGTCCTGAAGGGAACCGGGTCGGGGGCGCTGCCGCCGATGCTGGAACAATACGTGCGGATGCGCGACGAGGTGGCCGAGACGCTGCCGCACGCGCTGCTGCTGTTTCAGGTAGGGGATTTCTACGAGACGTTCGGGGAGGACGCCGAGCGCACCGCGCGGCTCTTAGGGCTGGCGCTGACGCACAAGAGCAGCCGGGATTTCAGTACGCCCATGGCGGGGATTCCGCTGCGGGCGCTGGACAGTCACGTGGAGCGGCTGCTGGCGTGCGGGGTGTGCGTGGCGGTGGCGGATCAGGTGGAGGAGCCGGGCTCGGGCCTGATGGACCGCCGCGTGACGCAGCTCCTGACGCCGGGCACGGTGACCGAGGAGCGGCACCTGGGCGCGGACGAGAACTACCTGGCGGCGGTGGCGACCGGGGACGGGTACGCGCTGGCGTTGCTGGACGTCAGTACGGGGGAGTTCCGCTGCGCGGCGTTCCACACCCGCCTCGCCCTGTACGACGAGCTGGCGCGGTGCCGGGCGCGGGAGGTGCTGCTCGCGCCGGAACTGTCGGGAAACGCCGCGCTGCTGGCGGATTTCCAGGCGCGCTTCCCGGTGATGCTCTCCCCTGCCAGTTTCGAGGAGACGGACGCGCACGAGGCGCTGCGGGCCACGCTGGGTGAGGTCCCGGCGAGCCTGTCGTCGGGGGCGCTGCGGCGAGCGTGCGGGGCGGTGCTGGGGTACGCGCGAGTGACGCAGCAGGGACAGCTGGACATGGTCAGGCGCGTGGTGCGCTTCGAGCCGGGCGCGCACATGCGGCTGCCGGACGCGGCGGTGCGGGCGCTGGAGCTGTTCCAGGCGCAGTCCCCGCAGGGCCGCACGCTGACGGACGTGCTGGGGCAGACCCGCACGGCGGGCGGGCGGCGGCGCCTGCGGGCGTGGCTGCGCGCCCCGCTGCTGGACGAGCTGAGCATCCGCGCGCGGCTGGACGCCGTGGAGGCGTTCACGCGCGCGCCGGACCTGCGCGGCGCGGTGCGGTCCCTGCTGTACCGCGCGCATGACCTGGAGCGGCTCTCGGCGCGGGTGTCGACCCGGCGGGCCGCGCCGCGCGAGGTGGCGGCCCTGGCCCGCACGCTGGACCTGCTGCCCGAGGCGACCGACCTGCTGGGCGCGCAGGGGGGCTTGCTGGGGGGTGTGCGCGAGAGATTGTCGGCCCTGCCGGACGTCGTGACCCGCATCCGCGCGGCGCTGGTGGACGAGCCGCCCATCCGCGTGGGTGAGGGCGGCCTGATCCGTGACGGCTTCCACGCCGAGCTGGACGAGTTGCGGGCCGCCGCGATCGGGCACCGCGCGTGGCTGGCGGAACTGGAGATCACCGAGCGGCAGCGCACCGGGATTGGCAGCCTGAAGGTCGGGTACAACAGCGTGTTCGGGTACTACCTGGAGGTCACGGGCGCGCACCTGGGCAAGGTGCCCGCCGATTACCGGCAGGTGGCGACCCTGAAGGACCGCGCGCGGTTCACCCGCCCGGACCTGCGCGAACGCGAGCGGGAGATCGCCCGGCTGGAGGCCGCTGCGAGCCGCCTGGAGCAGGAGGTCTTCACTGAGCTGCGTGACAGCCTCGCCGCGCACGCCGAGGCGCTGGCCGACGCCGCCGGGGCGCTGAGCGAACTGGACGTGCTGGCCGCGCTGGCCGACGTGGCCGCCGAGCACGGCTGGATCCGCCCGGTGACCAGTGGCGGCCCGCTGCGATTGGTGCAGGCGCGGCACCCGGTCGTGGAACGCAGCCTGGGCGGACGCTTCGTGCCGAACGACGTACACCTCGATCCGGCGCGGCGCGCGGTGCTGCTGACCGGGCCGAACATGGCGGGCAAGAGCACGTACCTGCGCACCGCCGCGCTGTGCGCGCTGCTGCACCAGATCGGCTCGTTCGTGCCCGCCGACCACGCCGAACTCCCGGTGTACGACGCCGTGCACACTCGCATCGGCGCGAGTGACGACCTCGCGGGCGGGCGCTCCACGTTCATGGTCGAGATGAGCGAACTCGCCGCGATCCTGCACGGCGCGACGCACGCCAGCCTCGTGATCCTGGACGAGATCGGGCGCGGCACGAGCACCCTCGACGGCCTCGCCATCGCCCAGGCTGCGCTGGAGCACCTGCACGTCGCCGGGGCGCACACGCTGTTCGCCACGCACTACTTCGAACTCACGCGCCTGGAAACCGACCTGCCCGGCCTCGTGAACCTCCACGTGGCCGCCGAGGAAGACGCTGCCGGGAGCGGGGGCCTGACCTTCTACCATCAGGTTGTGCCCGGCGCGGCCCGCCAGAGCTACGGCGTGGAGGTCGCGCGCCTCGCCGGACTGCCCGCCCAGGTCACCACCCGCGCCGCCCGCCTGCTCACCGCGCTGGGCGCGCAGGGCGCCGACACGCGCCTCACGCGGGAACTCGCCACGCTGGATCTGGCCCGGCTGACGCCCATGCAGGCCCTCGACCTGCTGCACCGCTGGCAGCGCGAGGTCACCGGCGCGGAGGTCACGCCGGGCTGAGCGGCGCGCGGGCGCACAATGGGCGCATGACGGCAGCGGAGCTGGGTGAGGGGGCGCTGGGGGCGTTCCGGGCGCGGTTCGGGGAGGCGCTGAGTACGGCTCCGGCGGTACTGGATGCCCACGGGCGTGATGAGAGCGGGCTGGAGGCGGCGCGGCCCGGCGCGGTGCTGTTCGCGCGCAGCGAGGCGGACATCGTGGGGGCGCTGGCGTTGGCACGGGAGTTCCGGGTGCCGGTGGTGCCGTTCGCGGCGGGCAGCAGCCTGGAGGGCCAGTTGATTCCGCCGCCGGGCGCGCTGAGCCTGAACCTGAGTGGCATGACGCGCGTGCTGGACGTGCGCCCGGGGGCGTTTCAGGCGACGGTGGAGCCGGGCGTGACGTACCCGCAGCTGAACCGCGCGGTGCGCGCGCAGGGGCTCTTCTTTCCGGTGGATCCGGGCGCCGAGGCGACGCTGGGGGGCATGGCGTCCACGAACGCGAGTGGCACGGCGGCGGTGCGGTACGGGACGACGCGGGAGAACGTGCTGGCGCTGCGGGTGGCGCTGATGGACGGGCGGGTGCTGGCGCTGGGCAGCCGGGCGCGCAAGAGCAGCGCCGGGTACGATCTGCGGCACCTCTTTCTGGGTGCGGAGGGCACGCTGGGTGTGATCACGGAGCTGACGGTGCGGTTGTGGCCGCTGCCGACGGCACGGCTGGCGCTGCGCTGCGCGTTCCCGGATGTGGGGTCAGCGGCGCAGGCGGCGACGCTGGTGATGGGCGCGTCGGCGCAGCCGGAGCGGCTTGAACTGATGGACGCGCGGGGGTTGCGGGCCGTGAACCGTTACCTGGGGTTGCAGGAGCCGGAGGTGCCGACCCTGTGGATTGAGCTGGCGGGCGCGTCGGCAGGCGCGCTGGAGGACGTGCGGGCGCTGTGCGAGGAGCTGTGCCGTGACGCGGGCGCGCTGGACGTGCGGGTGGCCCGCCACGCCGAGGAGCTGGAGGCCCTGTGGCGGGCGCGGCATCACGCGTTCTACGCGCTGAAGGCGCTGCATCCGGGCGAGCAGTTTCTCAGCACGGACCTGTGCGTGCCGCTGGACGCCCTGCCGGAGATCCTGACCTTCACCGAGGAGGGGCTGCGGGCAGAGGGGCTGGACGCGAGCGTGCTGGGCCACGTGGGGGACGGGAACTTTCACGTGCTGTTCCACGCGCCGCCCGGCTCGGCTGACTGGGCGCGGATCGAGGCTCTGTACGGGCGACTGGTCGAGCGGACGCTGGCGCTGGGCGGCACGTGCAGCGGCGAGCACGGCGTGGGTCTGCACAAGCGGCGCTTCCTGCGCGCCCAGCACGGTGACGCGGTGGAGTTGATGCGCGAGGTCAAGGCGCTGCTGGACCCGCTGAACCTGCTGAATCCGGGGAAGGTGCTGCCCGACCCGGCCTGAGCACTGGCCGAACGCGACCTGAGGCAGAAAGTATCCGCGCG
Source organism: Deinococcus radiotolerans (assembly GCF_014647435.1). Lineage (NCBI taxonomy): Bacteria > Thermotogati > Deinococcota > Deinococci > Deinococcales > Deinococcaceae > Deinococcus > Deinococcus radiotolerans. The sequence goes on from NZ_BMPE01000013.1 coordinate 17,228, forward strand.
TGACCCGCTACCCTGACTGGGTGACCTCGCCTGACATTCACGTTCTCCCGGCTCATGTGGCGCGTCTGATCGCGGCGGGTGAGGTGGTGTCGCGCCCGCTGGACGTGGCGCGGGAACTCGTGGACAACGCCCTGGATGCCGGGGCGACCCGTGTGGACGTAGAGGTGGACGGAGGGGGCCTGCGGCTGGTGCGGGTGCGGGACAACGGCACGGGCATCCCGGCAGGGTCGGTGGGCCTGGCGCCGCTGCGGCACGCGACGAGCAAGCTGTCCCCGCAGGCGCGTTCGGTGGAGGGCGTGACGACGCTGGGCTTCCGGGGGGAGGCGCTGTGGGCGGCGGCGCAGGCCGGGGAGCTGCACGTGGTGTCGCGTCCGGCGGCGCAGGTGGGGGCGTGCGAAGTGCTCGCGCAGGGTGAGGACGTGCAGGTGGCCCGTGCGTCCGCCCCGGCGGGAACGACGGTGACGGTGCGCAACCTCTTCGCGCGACTGCCGGGGCGGCTGCGGACGCAGGCCCCGGCGGCCTCCGAGGTGCGGGAGGTGACGGCGCTGCTGGGCCGGTACGTGCTGCACCACCCGGGTCTGCACTGGCGGCTGACGGTGGACGGCGAGGTGCGCCTGACGCACGCGCCCAGCGATTACCGGGGCGCGGTGGCGAGCGTGTACGGCCCGCTGAGCGCGAACCGCGTGCTGACCGTGTCGGGCGAGGGGGTGCGCGGGGTGGTATCCCGCCCGGAGCTGACCCGCGCGCGGCGCGACCGGATGCATGTCAGCGTGAACGGGCGGCCGGTGCTGGCCCCGCCGGAGCTGGAACGCGCGGTGATTGAGGGCTTCGGAGAGCTGCTCCCGGCGGGCGTGGCGCCGCTGTGCGTGCTGGACGTGACGGTCGCGCCCGGGGATCACAATCCGAACGTGCATCCGGCCAAGCAGGTGGTGGCGCTGGCGGATCTGCCGGGCGTGGCGGCGCGGGTGCGGGCGGCGGTGGCGGCGGCGCTCTCAGCCCACCCGCTGGCGCGTGCGCTGCCGGAGTTGCGTCCAGGGGCACAACCCACGTCCGCGCCGGGGCACGCGGCGTTCCCGGCGCTGACACTGCTGGGCGTGTACCAGGAGCTGTACCTGCTCGCGCAGGGCGAGGGGGACCTGTGGGTGGTGGACGCGCACGCCGCGCATGAGCGGGCGCTGTTCGAGCACCTGACCCGCACGCTGGGCGCCCAGGCCCCGGCGGAGCTGCCCGAGCCGGAGCTGCTGCACCTGACGCCCGAGCAGCTCGCGCGCCTGCACGAGCGCGGCCCGGAGTTGCAGGGCTGGGGCCTGACGCTGGAGGACTTCGGCGCGGGGCTGGCGCGGCTGCGCACCCTGCCCGCCGCGCTGGCCCCGCTGAACGTGCCCCGGCTGCACGAGCAGATCGTCGAGTGCGCCCTGGGGGACGGCCCGGACCCGCGGCGGGACGTGCTGGCGCGGCTGGCCTGCGCGCCCGCGCTGAAGGCCGGCATGCTGGATGAGGCGCGCGGTCAGGCGGTGCTGGACGCCCTGGCCGGCTGCGAGCATCCGTGGGCGTGCCCGCACGGGCGACCCACCGTGCTGCGCCTCAGCGAGCGGGATCTGGCGCACGCGTTCGGGCGGCGGGGCGCGCGGGACGTGCCGCGGGGCCGGGACGCGGCGCCCGTCCGTGCGCCGGATTCAGGTCCTGACGTCAGCGGGTCGTGAAGGCGCTGCGCTGGCCGCTGAACAGCGTGGGGAAGGTCGCGCGGGCCTGACGGCTCAGCACGGGCTGCACCCAGTACGGCAGGTTGCTCCTGGCGTTCATGATCTCGAAGTGCCCGTCGCGGCTTTCGGTGGTCACGCCGGTCCAGCCGGGCCGCAGCGTGAGGCTGTAGTAGGTGTTCAGGCCCGCGCAGCGCCCCCGCAGGGTGACGGTGCGGTCGCTGTACACCCACTGGCCGCGCCGGGTGGGCGTGGTGGGGTGATCGGCCTGCACCAGGGTCGCCACGGCGTTCGTGCCCGCGTTGAACAGCAGCAGGGTCTCGGCGGTGTAGGTGCGCGCGCCGCCGGGCTGCACGGTCACGCCGTCGCAGACGTCCAGGGGCTGCACGGGGGGTTTGAAGGTGGCGGGCACGACCACGTTGAAGCGCGCGCCTTTCAGGGGCCCCATGCCGAGCAGCCAGCCGCCGCTCAGGTTGGTCAGCAGGACCGTCAGTGGTCCGGCGCCCAGGGGGGCGGCCTGGGTGGGGTTGCGCAGTTCACCACCCAGGCTGAAGGAGGCGGCGGGGGCCAGGGTCACGGTGCTGAGCAGGAGGGTCAGGGACGCGCGGGTGTTCACGCGCCGCAGGGTGCGCCCCGCGCGTCAATGACATGTCGGCTCCCGTGAAATTCATCACAGTTTGCGCCTCCGGAGCAGAGCCCAGAAGCGGCGGCATGCGGCCCTGGGCCAGTGACGGTCAAGTGCGTTCAGCCTGATGCCGCTGGGATCGGGTTGGCGCCCCGGCCTCTGAGGTCAGAAGTGGGTGCGGTAGGTGCCGGGGCGGGGGGTGGGGCGACGTTCGGTGCGTAGCGCAGGATTGCGGCGGGTGGCGTCTAGGTAGACCAGACGGAGCAGCTCCCAGCGTTTCAGACCGGGCTTGTGCCGCTGCTTGCTCAGCACCTGGCGTTCCAGTGCAGAGCGGTTGCCGTTCAGGGCGGCCAGCACACGCGCCTCCCAGTACACGTCCTGCGCGGAGTCACGTCGGCCGGGGCCGCGGGGAATCTGGGCGTAGCGGTCACCGCCGCCCAGCACGCTGCGCAGGAAGAGCGCGGCGGTGGTCAGAACGACAACCAGCAGCAGCGTTGTAAGGATCATGCCCGTACTCTAGCGAGGACAGCCTGGGCCGTGTGGCGAAGTTTGTCACGTCATCAGCCGCAGTTCAGACAGGGGCGCCCAGCGTAGATGCCTGGGCCGGGTCCGCCCCACCGGCTGGCCAGGGGGCGTTCAGCGGTAGCGGGCGATGTCCCGGTTGTGTTCGGCGAACGTGTGATTCACGTAGATCTTGCCGTTCAGGCCGTGCAGGAAGTACACGGCGTCCCGGCCGTCCGTCAGGGTGCGCCTGGGTTGCAGCACCGCCAGCAGCGCGGCCTCGCCGGGATTGTTGATGGGCCCGGCGGGCAGTCCGGCGCGGGTGTACGTGGAGTACGGGGTGTCCTTTGTGAAGTCCCCGGCGCTGCGGTCCAGTTCCGGCAGGTTCTTGCCCAGCCCGTAGGCGACGGTGGGGTCGCTGCCGAGGGTCATGCCGTCGCGCAGGCGGTTCAGGAACACCCCGGCAATGACGGGCATCTCGGTGTCGTTCGCGGCTTCGGCCTGCACCATGCTGGCCAGGATCACCCAGTCGCGGACACTCAGGCCCAGTTTCTTCGCGCTGGCGACGCGTTCGGGCGTGAATTCCCGGCTCATGCGGTCCAGCAGGGTCTGCACGACCTGCTGCGGCGTCGCCTGGGGGCGCAGGTCGTACGTGGCGGGGAACAGGAATCCTTCGAGGTTCTGCTGCTTGCCGCTGGCGTAGGGGCTGAGGGCCGCGTCATTCAGGACCTTCAGGATGGCCGCGCCGTCAAATCCGGCCTTCTGGAAGATGGCGGGCAGGTCACGCACGCGCCGGCCCTCGGGGATCGTGACACTCACGGTGGGGATGCGGGCGGGCCCGGCGAGTTTCGCGGCGACCTGCTCGGCGGTCATCTGGCCGTTCAGGTCGTACAGGCCCTCCTTGAGGCTGCCGGCCGTGCCGCTGCGTTTCATCAGGAAGCGCAGCACGTCCCCGTTCTTCACGATGCGCCGCTCCTGGAGGGTGGAGGCCACGCCGGCCAGGGTGTCGCCGGGTTTGACCGTCAGGGTGTACGGGGCGCCGCCCGCCGGGCCCAGCAGGCCGCGCACGTACCACAGGGCGCCGCCCACCGCGCCGAACAGCAGCAGCGTGAAGATCGCCAGGACGCGCAGGCACCCGGCCCCGCCGCGTCTCACGCGGCACCTCCGGCGTGCGTGGCGATCCGGGCGCGCAGTTCCTCGTCGGCGGGTGGGCGCGCCCCGAAGCGCGACACGACCCAGCCGCCCACCTGCACGGCCAGGCGCGCGGCGCGTCCGGCGTCGCCGTGCCGGAGCCACTCGGCCAGGAACGCGCCGCCGAAGGCGTCCCCGGCGCCCGTGGCGTCCACGGCGCGGTCCGGGGTGGCGGGGACCTGCACGCGCGCCTGCGCGGGCCCTTCGATCAGCACGCCGTCCTCGTCGAGTTTCATGACGATCAGGGCGTCCGGGAAGCGCGCCCGGAACCAGTCCATGGCTTCGTGGCGGTCCCCGCGGCCGCTCATGGCGCGGGCCTCATCGTCGTTCGGGAACAGGATGTCCACGGGCAGGCGGTCCAGGATGCGCAGGAACACCTCGCGGCCCATGCTCTGGATCATCTGGAAGCTGCCGGGGTCCAGGCTGAGGGTCGCGCCGCCCGCGCGGGCCAGCTGCGCGGCGTGCAGCGCGGCCGAGCGGGGCGGGTCGCGGAACAGGCTCCAGGCGGTCAGGTGCAGGTGCCCGCAGGCGCGCAGCACCTCGCTGGGCAGCTCGTGCGGCAGGAGTTCCCAGTCGGCGCCCTGGCCGGTCAGCATGGCGCGCTGCCCCCGCCGGTCAATCAGGCCCAGGATGACGCCCGTGGGGTGCTCGGCGCTCTCGATGACGTCCGCCGCGACGCCCTCGGCCTGGAGTTCCGCCACGGCCAGCTCACCGAACCGGTCCTGCCCGATCTTCCCGACGAAATGCACGGCGCGCCCCGTCCCGGATCGCCGCGCCCAGACGGCCAGGTTAGCGGCGCTGCCCCCGCCCGAGAGTTCAATGCGGCCCGTGCTGTCCCCTCCGGGCAGCAGCAGGGTGTCCGGCTTCGCCAGCACGTCCCAGGTCAGGTCTCCCAGCGAAACCAGCGGTCGTTCAGTCATGTTCAGGGCGCAGCATAGCGCGCGGCAGGGGCGCGGGCAGGCGGCGGGCGGCCGGGGCGCGCGGGCGGGCCCTTGAGCGGCCCACGCCGGAATCGGTAGCATGCGCGGCGTGTCCCCTGCACAAGTCCGCTCGCCGCTCGGCTGCCTCGCCGCCCGGCCGGGCGCTCCGCTGGCGGACGCCGATCCCTCACTCCGTCTTCGCTGGCGTCCACGTCTCCTTCCGCCTCCCGACCGGGCTCCGCCCGGACCTGCCGCCCGCGGCCGCTCGCGCGACCCGCGGCGGACCTGACCGGGCCGTTCCTGCCCCGTGCCTGAACCGGACCGCGCGCCCCTGTGGGACCTGACGCAGCAGAGCCGAGCGAACCTGCTCACGGCCCTGCTGCCCATGCTGCTGTCGGTCGCGCTGATCGTCGCGGCGTTCCTGCCCGCCCGGCGCACCCTGACGTACAACGACGTGGCCTGGAACACCACGTCGTACCAGCAGCTGCTGACCACGCTGGTGCACTACGCGGCCGTGGAGGTCCAGGCGACCGTGGCCCCCGCGCAGCTGGACGAGGAGCGCCGCAGGGTCGTGCAGCTGCTGGACGGCGCCCAGGACCGGTACCCGCACCTGCAGGAGCGGGAGCAGGAGGCGCAGGTGCAGCTGCGGAACATCCGGCCCCTGATCGACCAACGCACCCCGCAGGCCACGCAGGAGGCCCTGCGGATCGCGGTGGAGCTCGACGCGGCGAACAGTCAGTTTCAGGAGGGCCTGGGCCGCAGCCTGCAACTGGAACTGCGGGGTCTGGAGAGCACGATGCTGCTGGCCGGTCTGATCAGCGGCCTGATGGGCAGCGTGCTGATCCTGGCGGCCCTGAACCGCGCCGGGCACGAGCGCCGCAGCCGCGAGCACAGCGAGACGCAGCAGCGCGAGGCGCTGGGCATGGCCGCGCATGAACTGCGCCGCCCCATGCAGGCGCTGCTGCTGGCCACCGAGGCCCTGCGGCACACCGACAACCTGCGCGCGCGGGAGAAACTGCTGCGCAGCATCGAGGACGCGGCCGAGCAGCTTGCCAGCCGCAGCGAGCTGGAACAGCTGGACGCCCGGTACGTGCGCATGACGGGCGCGCCGGCTCCCACGGACCTCACGGCGCTCGTGGCGCGGCACGAGAACCTGCGCGTGCGGGTGCGGCGTCCGTCCGCGCCGCTGCTGTGGACGGTGGACGCCGCGCAGGTGCAGCAGATCATCGAGAACCTCGTGGAGAACGCCTGCAAGTACAGCAGCGGGCCGGTCACGGTCACGCTGGACCCGCCGTCGGCCACGTGGGGGCCGGTCATCCGCGTGACCGATCACGGGCCGGGCCTGCATCCCAGCCTGCACGAGCAGGCGTTCCAGATCGGCACGCGTCTCGCCACGCACGTGCCCGGGCGTGGCCTGGGTTTGCCGCTCTCGCGGCGGCTGGCGCAGGTGAACCGCGCGGAGATCACCCTGCATGACACGCCGGGCGGCGGCCTGGACGTCCGCGTGGCCTTCCACCGGACCGACTGACCGCGGCGCGCGCTAGGACTGCGCCGCGCCCGGTCCTGTCATGCTGAGGTATGACGCTCGGACGCGGGACATGGCGGGCTTGGATGTGGGGGGCGGCGCTGCTGGGCGCGGCGCTGGGTCAGGGCGCGGCCGAGGGGACGGCGGCGCACGCGGGCCCACCGGAGTTTCTGGTGCAGCTGACGCTGCTGCTGGCCGTGTCCGCGCTGGCTGCTTACGGGTCGTTCCGGCTGCGGCTGCTGCCGATCATCGGGTTCCTGATTGCCGGGGTGCTGGTGGGCCCCGGCGCGCTGGGCCTCATCCGCGACCCGGAGCTGATCTCGGCGGCGTCCGAGGTGGGCGTGATGCTGCTGCTGTTCACCATCGGGATTGAGTTCAGCCTGGAGCGCCTGTCGCGGATCGCGCGGCTGATCTTCCTGGGGGGCGGGTTGCAGGTGGGCCTGACCCTGCTGGCGGCGGCGGGCGCGCTGCTGGCAGTGGGCGTGGGCGCCGCGGACGCGGTGTTCACCGGGTGCCTTGTGGCGCTGTCGAGCACCGCGATCGTGATGAAACTGCTGGGCGAGCGGGGCGAGACGAACGCCCGCACCGGGCAGGTCAGCCTGGGCATCCTGATCTTTCAGGATCTGGCGGTGGTGCTGATGGTCCTCCTGATTCCCATGCTGGCCGGGCAGGGCGGCGGGGCGGGCGGGGTGCTGCTGGCGCTGGCGAAGGCAGCGGGGATCATCGTGCTGGTGCTGGTCGCGGCGCGGCGGGTGGTGCCGCCCCTGATGGAGGTCGTGGCGCGGACGTGCAGCACGGAAATCTTCCTGCTGGCGGTCGTGGCGCTGTGCTTCGGGACGGCCAGCCTGACCGCGCTGGCCGGCGTGAGCCTGGCGCTGGGCGCGTTCCTGGCGGGCCTGCTGGTTAGCGAGAGCCGCTACGGCGCGCAGGCCATGGGTGAGATCCTGCCGCTGCAGATTCTGTTCAGCGCGGCGTTCTTCCTGTCGGTGGGCCTGCAGCTGGACCTGGGGTTCGTGGCGGGCAACCTGGGGCTGGTGCTGGGCGCCGCCGCGCTGATCGCGCTGCTGAAGGTGGTGGTGACGTCCGTCAGCGTGCGCCTGCTGGGCGAGGACTGGCGCACGGCCCTGCCGGTGGCGCTGCTGACCGGGCAGGTCGGGGAGTTCTCGTTCGTGCTGGCCACGACGGGCGCGGCGCTGGGCCTGAGTTTCGCAGGCCTGGGCGAGCGCGGTACTGGGGTGTTCATCGCGGCGACGGTGCTGCTCATGGCGTTCACGCCCGCCCTGGCGGCGCTGGCGGGGCCGCTGCTGACGCGCCTGCCCTCCCCCGCCCCGGCGCGTACGCCCGGCGCCGATCCGGACGCGGATGGCGGCTCGCATGGGCTGCCCGTCCGAGACCGCGTGGTGTTCCTGGGCTACGGCGCGCACGCCCGGCTGGCTGCGCGGGCCCTGAGCCGCGCGGGACAGCCGTACTCGGTGGTCACGCGCAGCCCGGACGGCGCCAGTGAACTTCAGGGGCGCGGCGCGCCGGTCCTGATCGCGGACTACACCCGCGCGGGGCTACTGCGCGACCTGAGCATCGACTCGGCCCGCGCGGTCGTCATCGCGGACGACGACACCGAGATGACCGAACGGACCCTGAGTGTCCTGCGCACAGTCGCGCCGCAGGTGCAGGTCATCACGCGCGCCAGCTCAGCCGAGGGGTTCGCGGGGTTGCAGGCGCTGGGCGCCCAGCACGTCCTGAGCGCCCACAAGGAGGTCGCGGCGGGCATCCTCGACCTGCTGACCCCACCGGAGGTCACGCGGGCGGAACTGTCCCGCCACCTCGCCGAGCACCCGCCCGTGACCCTGAGCGCCACGCAGCGCGCCCAGTGCGAGCACGCCGCGCACAACGCCGGGCCGGTCACGCCCGAGGCGGACGTGTGCCTGGAGTGCGTGGCCGCCGGGGACACCTGGGTGCACCTGCGGGTGTGCATGACCTGCGGGCACGTCGGCTGCTGCGATTCAAGCAAGAACCGCCACGCGACCCGCCACGCGCAGGGTCAGGGGCACCCGGTCATCCGCAGCGCCGAGCCCGGCGAGGACTGGGCGTACTGCTACGAGCACCGCTGGACGAAATAACCTCCAAGTGGATCGAGCACCGGCCGGTCATAGGCACTGACCGGCCGGTGTGCTGGCGTGGCCGGTCCGGTCAGTGCCCGGCGGAGGCGCCACCGGGGCTGCTCAGGCGGCGGAAGAGGGTCGCGGACGCCTCGTTCAGGCCCAGCAGGGTGGGGGGCTGGCCCTGGCGGGTAAACCGGGTCAGGACCTTGTCCAGCGCGGCCACGGCGGACCCGTCCCAGAGGTGCGCGCCGCTCAGGTCGATCACGACGGGGCCCCCGTGCGTGAAGTCGAACTGCCGCAGGAAGTCGTGCGTGCTCACGAAGAACAGCTGCCCCTGCACGTGATACGTGCGCAGACCGCCGGTGTCGCTGACGGTCACGCGGGACGCGTTCGAGACCTGCCGGGCGAACAGCAGCGCGCTGAGGATCACGCCCACCAGCACGCCCCGGCTGAGGTCGTGCGTGAAAACCGTGACAGCCACGGTGCTCAGCATGACGAGCACCTCGCCCCGGGGCGTGACGCGCAGGTCACGCAGGCTGCGCCAGTCGAAGGTGCTGACCGACACGACGATCATGACCGCCACGAGGGCCGCCATGGGAATCTGCACGAGCAGGGGTTGCAGTGCCAGAATCAGGATCAGCAGGCCCAGGCCTGCCGTAAAGGTGGACAGTCGCCCGCGGCCGCCGTTGGTGACGTTGATCATGCTCTGGCCAATCATGGCGCATCCGGCCATTCCGCCGAAGAACCCGGTGATGATGTTCGCCGCGCCCTGCGCGCGGGCCTCGGTGTTCTTGTCGCTGGTGGTGTCGGTGCGTTCGTCGATGAGCTGCGCGGTCAGCAGGCTCTCCAGCAGACCCACGAGCGCCAGCGTCAGCGAGACGGGCAGGATGATGCCCAGCGTCTCCAGGGTCAGCGGCACCTGCGGCAGCGCCAGGGGCGGCAGCGTGCCCGGCAGGGTTCCCATGTCCCCCACGGTGCGGACGTCCGCGCCGGTCAGGACCGACACGGCGGTCAGGGTCACGATGGCGACCAGGGCGCTGGGCACCGCGCGGAACACGCGGGGCAGCAGGTAGATGATGGCCAGCCCGGCCGCGAGCATCGCGTACGTCTGCACGTTCGCGCCGATCAGCTGCGGCAGCTGCGCCAGGAAGATCAGGATGGCCAGGGCGTTCACGAAGCCGGTCATGACGCTGCGCGGCACGAACTTCAGATAACGGGCCAGGCCCGCCCAGCCGAACGCGACCTGCAGGGCGCCCGTCAGGACGCTCGCGGCGAACAGGTACGCCAGTCCGTGGTCTTTCACGAGGCCGGTCATGAGCAGCGCCATCGCGCCGGTCGCGGCGCTGATCATGCCGGGCCGTCCGCCGATGAACGCCGTGACGATCGCGATGATGAACGACGCGTACAGGCCCACCTGCGGGTCCACGCCCGCAATGATTGAGAACGCGATCGCCTCGGGAATCAGGGCCAGCGCGACGACCAGACCGGCCAGGATGTCCGCGCGGGGTTGAGCCAGCCATTCGCGCCGGTACTGCTGCGCGCGGGTCAGGGATTGTGGAGTCATGTCGCACCTCGTGGGGTGCCGTGACAACCGGCGGCGGGCGCGGGGCCTGCCGGGGTGGGAGGGGACGCGCAGGACGCGGCCCGGCTCCGGGTGTTCGGTTGTCGTCGGGGGCGTCTCTCGTGGGACGCCGCGCCCGCGGCCCGGGCAGTATGCCGTACCGGGTGGGGCCAGGGCAACGGTGACCGGCACGCCATTGTGCACAGGCACGTGAAGTACAGGCGCGTGGAGCGCGGCGCGCCTAGACTGCCGGGCATGCCTGCGCTGCCCACCGACCTGACCGTGCCCGCCGAGATCGTCACGCCCCGGTTGCGCCTGCGCCGCCCCGAACCGGCGGACGCGGAGGCGCTGGTGGCCGCCGTGAACGCCTCGCTGCCGCAGCTGCGCGAGTGGATGACGTGGGCGCAGGCGCCCATGACCCTGGAGGCCTCCCGCGAGAACCTGACGGGCGCCGCCGAACGCTTCGATTCGCGGGAGAACCTGCGCTACCACGTGTGGAACGCGGCCGGGACCGAGCTGGTCGGCAGCAGCGGGTACCACGCACTGGACTGGCGCGTCCCGAAGGGCGAGATCGGGTACTGGATCGCCACGGCACACGCCGGGCAGGGCTACGCGCGCGAGGTCGTGCAGGCCCTGACCGACCTGGCCCTGACGGACCGCGCGGCGGGCGGCCTGGGCCTGCGGCGCCTGGAGATCCGCTGTGATCCCGCCAACGGACGCAGCGCCCGCATTCCCCCGGCGCTGGGCTACACGCTGGACGCCCGGCTGGTGAACGACGACGTGACCGCGGACGGCTCGGCGCTGCGCGACACGCTGATCTTCAGCCGCGTGCGCTGACGCGGGTCACCCTGTATCCCGGAGCCAGCAGCACGCCCCAGGTCTCCGCCGCCAAGCGCTGTCATGAACAGCCGCTCACTTCTCTCGTGCAGAGGGATGGACGGGCAACCTTCATCCCTCTGCCTGCTGTGGTCAGGGCGTGATGCGCGTGCCGGCCTCGCCGCGCGCAGCGGCGGACAGGGCCCCGGCGTGCATGCCGCTGGCGATCACCGCGAAGGGCGCGCCCCGGTCCAGGGCGTCCAGTGCGGCGCGGACCTTGGGGATCATGCCGCCCGCGATCCAGCCGTCCGCGACGCCCCCCTCGACCTCGGCGCGGGTGAGGTGCACGGCGCGGCTTTCCGGGTCGGGGTAGTTGCGGTACACGCCGTCCACGTCGGTCAGGAATACGATGCCCTCGTTCAGGGCGCCCGCGACCGCCCCGGCGGCGGTGTCGGCGTTCACGTTCAGGGCGTCCCCATCCGGGCCGACAGCCACGCAGCCCACGACCGGCGTGAGGCCCGTGCCGATCAGGGCGCGCAGCACGTCCGCGTTCACGCCGGTCACGCGGCCCACGCGGCCCAGGCTGGGGTCGAACACCTCGGCGCGCAGCAGGTCCGAGTCGCGGCCCATCAGGCCGACCGCGTGGCCGACGTCCTGGCTGAGCTGCTTGTTCAGCTGACACAGCGCCATCTCCACGACGTCCATCGCTTCGGGCGTGGTGACGCGCAGCCCGGCGCGGAACTCGCTGGGAATGCCGCGCGCGGCGAGTTCCCGCTCGATGACGGGCCCGCCGCCGTGCACGACCACGACCGTCTGCTCGGCGCGCAGCGCGGCGATCTCGGCGGCCACCGCGCGCCGCAGGTCCAGGCTCTTCATGGCATTCCCGCCGTACTTGACGATCACCCCCGGAGTGTAGCGCCGGGGGTGACTGCGGAATGCATTCAGACGGTGGGGCTCAGCTCCAGTTCCAGACGGTGGGTTCGTACTCGTACGAGCCGGGCGCAAGGCGGCGCAGGTGACCGATGGCCGGGAACGGGAAGTGGTACCCGGTCACCCAGAGTTTGCCGTCGGTGATGCGCGCGAAGATCTCCTGGCGGGTGCGGGCGGCCTGCGCGCCGTCGGTGTCGAAGCCCACGTACGCGCCCTCGTGCTTCAGGGAAATCAGGAAGTGCCCGCCGGCGTCCCCGAGGATCAGAGCGCTCTGGCCGCCGCTCTGCGCGAGAACGCTGTGGTGGTTGGCGGTGTGGCCGGGCGTGGCGACGGTCAGGACGCCGGGGACGATTTCCTCGCCGCTCTTGAGGAGTTTGAACTTGTCCTTCAGGCCGATCAGGTTGGTCTTGACGGCGTCGTTGGGGGTGGCCTGCGTGACCCAGAAGTTGAATTCGGCCTCGTTGATCATGTGCTGCGCGTTGGCGAAGGTGGGCTTGCCGTTGGTGGTCAGGCCACCGATGTGGTCGCCGTGCCCGTGCGTGATGAACACGACGCTGATCGTGTCGGGTTCGATCCCGGCGCGGCGCAGGTTCGCGAGCAGCTGTCCGGCGGTGCCGCCGCGGCCGGTGTCGATCAGGATGCGTTTGCCGCCGATCTCTAGAACAACAGGGTTGAAGTGGTTCACGGTGTTCGTGGCGGGCACGCTGTACTCGGCGAGGGTCGCGGCGAACTCGGCCTGCCGGTCGGGGTTGGCGCCCCAGGTGGGCAGCAGTGCGGCCAGCGGAGCGGTGCCGTCGCTGACGGTGGTCAGGGTCATGTCCCCGATCTTCTGGCGGTAGAATCCGTTCCCGTTCATGGCCATGGCGCCGGAGGCGGCGGCGGGGGTGGCCGGTGTGGCGGGGGCGGTCTGGGCGCCGGCCAGGGGTGCGGCGGCCAGGGCGGCGCCGGTGGCGGTCAGGAAGCGCAGCGTGTCACGGCGGGCGGGACGGGGGGCGGGCGGGTCGTTCTGGGGCATGCGTGATCCTCCGGGGGTGAACTATGAAAAACGCATTCACGTTAAACGACCCAGCCAAGGGGGAGATGTCACCCAGCCTGCCATTGCCACCCCTCACCTTGAGCGAAGCTTCACATCGACATACCGGTATCCTCCCCACCCGCGCGACTGTGGCGGTCTGAACACAGAGCTCTGGCCCGGGACACGGCGGTCGGGACGTCAGCAGGGACTGGCCAGCGGCCTTCCCCACTCACGTCCCACCGGCGACGCCTCCGGTCAGTGGTCGCGCAGCCAGTCGATCAGGTCCTCGCCGGACAGGGGCGGCGTGATCGCGTAGCCCTGCGCGGCGTCGCAGCCCAATTCCCGCAGGATGCCCAGCTGATCGGCCGTTTCCACGCCCACTGCCACGACCTTCAGGCCCAGGTTGTGCGCCAGGTCGATGGTGCCCTGCACCAGCGTCAGGGACTTCTCGTCGCCGGGCAGGCGGGCGGTCAGGGTGGGGTGCAGTTTCACGGCGCTCAGCGGGAAGCGGGTCAGGGCGGCGAGGCTGCTGGCGCCGTCCCCGAAGTCGTCCACGCTCAGGCGCGCGCCCAGCGAGCGCAGCTGTTCCAGCAGCCCCAGCGTCTCCTGACTGTGGTCCAGCAGGCTGCCAGCACTCACCTCGATGTCGGGCGCTCCCTCGGCGGACAGCAGCGGCAGCAGGCGGCGCAGGCCCGCCGAGCGGCGCAGTTCCTCCAGGCTCAGGTTCACGCCCACCGACCAGTGCGCGTAGCGGTCCGGCAGCGCCGAGCGCACCGCCTGGCGGCCCAGCACGGCCTCCTGCACCACCCACTCGCTGACGTGCGTGATGAGTTCGCTGCGGCTGGCCAGGTCCAGGAAGTGAGGCGGGCTGAGCAGCCCCAGGGTGGGGTGGTTCCAGCGCAGCAGCGCCTCGGCGGTGGTGGCGCGCCCATGCTTGAGGGACACGGCGGGCTGGTACAGCAGCGTGAACTGGTCGCGGTCCAGGGCGCTGCGCAGCGCCTCTTCCAGTTCGAACGCGCGGGCCACTTCCTCGCGCAGGGCCGGCTGGAACACGCTGCGCTGCGCGCGGCCCTGCCGCTTGGCGTGCTGCATGGCGACCTCGGCGTTGGCGAGCACGTCGTCCCCGGTCGCGTCCGCCGGGCGCTCGGCGACGCCCAGCGCGGCCGTCAGCTGCACGTCCCGCTGACCGATGCGCAGCGGGCTGTCCAGGATCGCTTCTGTGCGGTTCAGGGCGGCCGCCGCGCCCTGGTCGGGCAGGAACACCACGAAGGAGTCGTCGGCCAGCCGCGCGGACAGGCCGCCCGCCTCGCTGCTCAGGTCGTTCAGGCGGGCGGCCACCTGGATCAGCAGGCGGTCGCAGGCGGTGCGGCCCAGCGCGGCGTTCAGTTCGCTGAAGCCGTCCAGGTCCAGGCAGACGGCCGCGCCGCTCCCCCCGGCGCGGCTCAGGGCCTCGCGCATGCCGGTGCGGTTCATCAGGCCGGTCAGGGCGTCGTGGCGGGCGTCGTGGCGGATCTTGGCCTGCGCGCGGCGCAGCGCGGTCAGGTCACGCAGGGTCAGCAGGACGCTGCCGCGCGCGCCGCCCGCCTCGCCGCCCACGCCGGTGGCGCGCAGTTCCATCTGCCGGACCGTGCCGTCCGGGAGGGCCAGCAGGACCTCGCGGCGCATGGGCAGGCTGATGTCCTTCCAGTCGGGCAGGCTGATGGGTTCGCCCTCGGTGGTGAACAGCTTGACGCCCAGTTCATTCAGGACGCGCGTGACGGCCAGGCCCACCAGGCGGGCGGCGTCCACGCCGAGCAGGGTCGCGGCGCGTTCACTCACGAGTTGCGCGCGCCCGGCGTGGTCGACCAGGATGGTGGCGTCCTCGGAGAGGGACAGCACCTGGTTCATGACGCCCAGCGGGGCGCGGCCGTCGCGGGTGCTGGCCTCGCCCTCGGCGACGAGCAGGCCGGGTTCGGAGGTGCGGCGCACGCGCAGGTTCAGGGTGCCGCCCCCGGCGAGTTCCACGTCGGCGCGGGCAGCTCCGCCGGTCGCGGCGAGCTGCACGAGGTCCCGCACGGCGTCGGAGGGCACGTCCGCGAAGCACGCCCAGGACCACAGGGGCGCCCCCGTGGCGACCGGGGCGCCGGTCGGGAGGAGCGCCTGGAGGCCCCGGCTGGCCTGCAGGACCGCGCCGGAGCCGCCCAGCAGCGCGGCGGGCGCGTCGGTGTCCAGCAGCGCGCTGACGTGCGCGGCGCGGTCGTACTCGCCGGTGACGTCCTGAAGGGTCAGCATGACGCCCGCGCTCGCCGCGCCGAAGTAGGGCCGCGCCTCACCGCGCACCCACAGGGTCTGACCGTCCTGGATGATCTGCTCGTCCACCAGTCGCATCGAGCGGCCCGCACCCGCCTGCGTGAGCGCCTGCACGAGCGCCGGGCGGTCCTGGAACACGCTCTGGGCGGTGTGGCCCGTCACGTCCGACTCGGCCACGTTGAAGAGTTCCAGGAAGGGTCGACTGACCCGGCGGAAGTGCAGGTCGCCGGTCAGCCACGCGGTGGCGATGGGCAGCTGGGTGATCAGCACCTCGGTCTCGCGCTGCATGCCGTCGGACCGGGCGGCCGCGAGGAGCAGGGTCAGGACCTGCACGGCTACGTCGGACACCGGGCCGTCTTCCTGCCACAGCAGGCCCAGCAGGGTGCCCTCGCGGGTCAGCCAGGTCATCTCGCCGCGCTCGAACCACTCGTCGGGCGGCACGAGGTCCATCCCGGCGGGCTGGGCCGGGGCGTCGGCACGGACGCTGAGGACCTCGTCCCCCAGGGTGGCGAGCAGGGTCGCGCGGGGCGTGTGGACGCGCATCAGGTCGCTCAGGGCCGACTGCACAGCGTTGAAGGTGGCGGGGGTCACAATGAGGTACCTCGAACCAGCGGGGAGGGGGCGGGGGGAAGGGGCCGGCACATACTCCCGGCATCCTGACATCCGGACTCTTACCGTCATCATTCACCATCTCCGGTCGCCGCGCGGGTCTTTTTGCCGCGTCCCCCCGGCCGGGATTTATCCTGGGAGGCATGACCAAGCTCTCAACCCTGATCGCCCAGGCCCGCGGCGGCCGCGTGATCCGCACGCCCTTCCAGGATGGCGACGACATTGACCGGCGCCAGCTGAACGACCCCGAGGTGCGCCACAAGATCGCCGGAGGCTTCCCCGACGCCCGGCGCGTGGTGCTGACCCTGCACCCGCAGCACATTCCCGAAGTGGACAGCGGCGTGACCGTGTACCGCGTCACGCCCCACGAGGGCGGCCCGGTGTGGGACGCGCAGGACTTCGCGGTGCAGCTCAGGCGGCTGGGCCTTGATGAGGCGCAGCTGGGCGACCTGCGCGAGGACCGCGGCGGCTTCCTGATCGCCGCGACCGGCAAGGCCGCGCAGGCCATTGCGGACCTGACCAGCCTGGGCGGCCGCGACCTGGACGTCGAGACGGTCGGCGAGAGCGCCGGCAAGAGCAGCAAGGTCCGCGAGGTCGTGGTGCCCAGCATGCGCGTGGACGTGGTGGGCGCCAAGGGCTTCGGCGTGAGCCGCGCGTACTTCCAACAGGGCATCGACGGCGGCAAGGTCCGCCTGAACGGCCAGCCCGCCCGCGCCAGCAGCGAGATCCGCGAGGGCGACAGCCTCGCCGCCGACGGCCTGGGCCGCATTGACTTCAAACGCGTGGTGAACGAGACGCGGCGCGGCAACTACAAGGTCGAACTCGACGTCCACCGATGATCGACCTGACCGCCCGCAACCCCAGTCTCGACCCGGACGCCCTGACGGCGGAACTGGCGCCCACGCCCCGCTACCAGGGGGTGCGCTTCGCCACGTACCACCCGAACGCGCAGTACCCCAGTCAGGAGGAGGCGCGCGTGGCGATGCAGGCGTTCCTGAAGGGCGCGCAGGTGCGGCCCGGGGGCTTCCGGCTGTTCCGCCGCGCCAAGCCCGAGGGCCACGGCCTGTACTTGGACGGAGGGTTCGGGGTGGGCAAGACGCACCTGTTGGCCAGCGCGTGGCACGAGGCGCCGGGCCGCGCGGCCCTGATGAGTTTCCAGGACCTGATGTACATCATCGGGGCGCTGGGCATGACCCGCGCCGTGGACGCCTTCCGCGGGCACGACCTGCTGCTGATCGACGAGTTCGAACTGGACGACCCGGGCAACACGCACATGGCGAACACGTTCCTGGGCCAGCTGATGCCCGGCGGGACCAGCGTGATCGCCACGAGCAACACCGAACCCGGCGCGCTCGGCCAGGGCCGCTTCAATGCCAGTGACTTCCAGCGGCAGATCCAGGCGATCGCCAGCCGTTTCGAGACGCACCGCATTGACGGCCCGGACTACCGCCAGCGCGGCGTGCGCCCCGAGGACGTCCTGACCCCGGCCGAGTTCACGGCGTGGGAGTCGCGCCAGAACCACGCGACCCTGGCCCGCCTGAGCCACCGCGACCTGAGCCGCCACCTGCTCCAGGTGCACCCCAGCCGCTTCAGCCGCCTGCTGGAGGGCGTGGGTGCCGTCGCCGTGACGGACCTGACACCCATGCCGGACCAGAACGTCGCGCTGCGCTTCGTGCACTTCATTGACAAGCTGTACGACCTGGGCTTGCGCGCCGCGTTCACCGGCACGAACCTCAGCAGCCTGTTCAGCGACACGTACCGGCACGGCGCGTACGCGAAGAAATACAGCCGCTGCCTGTCACGCCTGTCCGAGCTGCTGAAAGAGGCCCGGCAGGAGTTGTAAGAGGCTGTCAGAGGACCAGATGAAACAAGACAGGTCCGCGCCGATGGTGCAGCGGGCATGTTCCCGTGCCGGTCACGCGCGCACCTAACGCCCGTTTGGGTAGCATGCGCGCATGACGAAAGCGGGCGTGGAGTTACAGGAACTGATCGCGGCAATGGAGCAGCGCCGCACGCGGGTCGAGCAGGGCGGCGGCCCCGACCGCCTGAAGAAACAGAAGGCCGGGGGGAAGCTCACGGCCCGCGAGCGCATCGAGGCGCTGCTGGACTCCGGCAGCTTCCTGGAGATGGGCACGTTCGTCGAGCACCGCGGCGGTCGCCTGATGCAGGGCGTGGACGCCCCCGGCGAGGGCGTCGTCACCGGGCGCGGCACCATCGACGGGCGGCAGGTGTTCGTGTTCAGCCAGGACTTCACGGTGCTGGGCGGCTCTCTGGGCAAGATGAACGCCGCGAAGATCACGAAGATCATGGACATGGCCGCCAAAACGGGGTGCCCCGTGATCGGCCTGAACGACAGCGCCGGGGCGCGCATCCAGGAAGGCGTGGATTCTTTAAGCGGCTACGGCGAGATCTTCTACCGGAACGCGATCTACTCGGGCGCGGTGCCGCAGATCAGCGCGATCCTCGGACCCTGCGCGGGCGGCGCGGTGTACTCCCCGGCACTGACGGACTTCATCCTCATGAGCGAGGGCAGCAGCTACATGTTCATCACGGGGCCCGAGGTCATCAAGTCCGTGACCCGCGAGGACGTCACCTTCGACCAGCTGGGCGGCGCGGACGTCCACACCCGCAGGAGCGGCGTGGCCCACCTCGCGTACGACGGGGACGAGGCCGTGCTGGCGGGCATCCGTGACCTGCTGGGGTACCTGCCGCAGAACGCGCACGAGAAGGCCCCCGCGCACCCCACCCAGGACCCCGCCACCCGCACGAACGAGCGGCTGCTGGACATCGTCGTGCCCGACCAGCGCAAGCCGTACGCGATGCACGACGTGATCCACGAACTCGTGGACGACGGCACCTTCCTGGAGATCCAGCCGAACTGGGCGAAGAACATCGTCGTGGGCTTCGCGCGGCTGAACGGCGAGTCGGTCGGCATCGTGGCGAACAACCCGCGCGTGATGGCGGGCACGCTGAACATCGACGCGTCGGACAAGGCCGCGCGGTTCATCCGCACCTGCGACTGCTACAACATCCCCATCCTGACGCTGGTGGACGTCACCGGCTTCCTGCCGGGCGTCGCGCAGGAACACGCCGGGATCATCCGGCACGGCGCGAAGATGCTCTACGCCTACGCCGAGGCGACCGTCCCCAAGGTGACGCTGATCACCCGCAAGAGCTACGGCGGGGCGTACCTCGCCATGAACAGCCGCGACATGGGCGCCGACGTCGTGTACGCCTGGCCGACCGCCGCCGTCGCCGTCATGGGCGCCGAGGGCGCCGCGAACATCGTGTACCGCCGCGACATCCAGAACAGCGACAACCCAGACGCCACCCGCGCGCAGAAGATCGCCGAGTACAAGGACGCCTTCGACAACCCCTACGTCGCCGCCAGCAAGGGCTACATCGACGACGTGATCCCCATGGAGGACACCCGCCGCGTCCTCATCCAGACCTTCGAGATGCTGCGCGACAAGGAAGAAGCGCGGCCCTACAAGAAGCACGGCAACATTCCGCTGTAAGTGGAGTGCAGACGGTGGTGAGTGGCGTGGGGCCAGCGTCCCCTCCAGTCACCACTTCCTACGTTCGGTTACCGTCGCACCCGGCCCGCCCGCCTAGACTGCCCTCATGACTGACAAGCCGTTCGTGAAACCGTCGGATGCGGAGCTGCGGGAGCGGCTGACGCCCGCGCAGTACAGCGTGACCCAGCACGAGGGCACCGAGCGGGCCTTCACTGGGGAATACTGGGATCACACGGAAGAAGGCATTTACGTGGACATCGTGAGTGGCGAGCCGCTGTTCTCCAGCCTGGACAAGTATGACGCGGGCTGCGGGTGGCCCAGCTTCACGCGGCCCATTCCCAGCGTGGCCCTGACGGAGAACACGGATTACAAGATCGGGTACGCGCGCACCGAGGTCCGGTCGGCGGGGGCGGATTCGCACCTGGGGCACGTGTTCCCGGACGGCCCGCGTGAGCATGGGGGGCTGCGGTACTGCATCAACTCGGCGGCGCTGCGGTTCGTGCCGGTGTCGGAACTGGACGCGCAGGGGTACGGCGAGTTCCGGGCGCTGTTCGGGTGAACGGCAAGGATTGAGGGGGAGGCCGGTCGCAGCCTCCCCCTCCCCCGTTCTGATCGTCAGCGGGCGCCGAAGTCCTGCACCCAGTAGTGCTTGTAGGTGCTGGTGCCCGCGTAGGCGTACCCGACGCCGAGTTCCTTGAAGCTGGGGTTCATGATGTTCCGGCAGTGCCCCTCGCTCTTCAGCCAGCCGTCCACGACGGCCTGGGGGGTGGTCTGCCCGGCGGCGATGTTCTCGCCGATGGTGCGGTAGGGGGTGTACCCGGCGTTCGTGATGCGCTGCGAGAAGGTCCGGCCGTCCTTGCTGGTGTGGCTGAAGTAGTTCTGGGTGGCCATGTCGGTCGCGTGGCCCTGCGCGGCCTGCGCGAGCGGCGCGTTCCAGGTGAGGGCGGGCGCGGCGGGGTAGCTGGTCGTTCCACAGGTGCGGGCCACGGCGCGCGCGGCGTTCGTGAGGTCCAGCACCTGCTGCGCGAAGGTGCTGGGTGTGGGGGCAGGCGCACTGACTGCCGCAACCGTGATGGGGAAGTCGAGGTACGCGCCGGGATTCGTGGCGAGCGTGGCGCGCACAGTGACGCTCCCTGCGGCAACGGCGCTGACGAGTCCGGTCTGCATGACGGTGGCCACGGCGGCGTTGCTGGTCGTCCACTTGAGCTGGCCGGGCTGGGCGGGTTGACCGTTCACGGTGACGTTCAGTTGCAGGGTCTGCCCAGCGATGAGCGAGATGGGTGTGGCCACGGCCTGCGCTGCCAGGTGCACGGGCGGTTCTGTAGGGACGGGGGCTGAAGCGGGGGTGCTGCTACAGGCGGCGAGGGTGACGGTAAGCAGCGCAGCGGCGCCGCCACGCAGAAGCGCAGGGAACATGCAGTCATTAAAGCGCCTTCAAGGTCAGATGAAGATGAGGTGAACATGCTCATTTCTCATGCCGGACCGCAGGTCGTCCCAGACGCCAATCCGGACGGAACCAACGCTAAGCCACGCGGCCCGCGGCTCACACGATTGACATGCGGGACCGCGTCAACGCGGAGAACTTCACAGGTGAAGCAGGGAGTAGTGAACCATTTCACCCATATCAGGGTCATCACTCTCATCTGCCGTGGCGGACCAGTTCATCTCACCCCCCAACTCTGAGGCCGCTCGCCTCAGGGCCCCCTCAACCGCCGGATCAGCCGCCCCCCACAGGTGCGCCGCCCCGCCCGCAGGTCGCGCCTGCCACAGCAGTGCCCCCACCACCTCGCCGACCCGGTACGCGCTGAGCGGCACGAAATCCCGGCGGCCATCCAGCCGCGCCGCGAGCTGCCGCGCCAGCCCGGGCCCCCAGCCCGGCGTGCCGTGCACACGCGCCAGCGCTTCCGCCCACGGCCCCAGGTGCAGGCGCGACACCTGCTCGACGGCCACCCCCTCCCCCACCGCACCCCGTGCGGACGCTCCGTGGGTCACATGCACGCGCGCCACCTCCCGCCCCGGCAGGGTCAGCAGCGGCCCGGCGGTCGCCACGAGCGGCGGCGCGCCCTGCCCCTCGTGCCAGTCCAGCACCGCCGCCACGTCCACCCCGCTGATGTCCGCCGGGAGGAACGTCGCGTTCAGCGCCAGCACGTTCACGCCCGGCGTGAGCAGCGTCACCACGCCCCCCTGCTCGCGCTGCACTGCCGACAGCGGCGCGTGAAAATCCAGCAGGTCAGTCAGGACGCGGGGCAGCATCCGCCCAGCCTACCGCCTGCTCCGCGCGGCACAATGGGCGGACATGCTGCGCGCCACCACCGACCGATTCTTCGGGTACTACCCCGGTACCGTCGCCCTGATCACCGCCGCTCACGCCGGGCAGCGCAACGTCATGGCCGCCGGGTGGCACACCGCCCTGAGCGCCACGCCGCCCCTGTACGGCGTCGCCGTCGGGCCGGAACGGGCCACGCACGCCCTGATCGGCCAGAGCGGCACCTTCGGCGTGAACTTCCTGCCGCTGGCACAGGCGGACGCCGTGCAGGGCGCGGGCCTGCACAGCCTGCACGGCGGCGTGGACAAGCACGCCCTGCTGCATCTGGACACCCTGCCGGGGCAGCCGCTGGCGCTGCGCGGCGCGTACCTGCACTACACCTGCCGCGTCAGCGCCGTCACGCCCACCGGCGACCACGACCTGTTCGTCGGCGAGGTCGTGGGCGTGCACTTCGACCCGGACGCCTACGACGCCGCGGGCCTCCTCACGGCGCCGCCCGCCATCTATCTGGGCCGCAGCATGTACACCACCACCGCCCCCGAACGGGCGGAACGTGGCCGCTGACCTTCAGTCCGCCTGTAGGCCGTAGATTTCCAGGAAGCGGCGGGTGCGGGCGTTCAGGGTGGGCAGGGGCGCGACCTCGCCGCACACCCAGTCGGGCTGGTAGTTGCGGCACACGCTGGGGCGCGTGGCGTAGGTGGCGCACAGGTGCCCGCAGCCCTGGTCGGGTCCCAGGTGCGTGCAGGGCACGCCGAGGGGCTTGTTCAGGGCGTGGATGTCGGGCGCAGCGCAGCAGGCCCCGCAGGCCGTGCAGTCGGTCGTGATGGGACTGCGGGGCGCGTGGTCCTGGGGGAGCGTGAAGCGGGCCAGCTCCTGACCAATCAGCCGGAGTGGCCCGCTGGTCCTCATTTCAGGTCGGCCAGTGCGGCAATCAGGGCGTCGTTCTCGGCGGGGGTGCCGATGGCGACGCGCAGGCAGCCGGTCAGGCCGGGCAGGCTGTCCTGGCGGCGCACGACGATGCCGTGGTTCAGGAGGTGGGTGTACGCGGCGCCTGCGTCGGGGGTGCGCAGCAGGAAGAAGTTCGCCTGGCTGGGGAGCGCCTGGCAGGTGGGGTGGCCTTGCAGGGCGCTCAGGACCCGCTGGCGTTCCTGCACGCCTTCCTGCACGCGGTCGTGCACGTACTGGGGCTGTTCCAGGGCGACTTCCAGCGCGGCCTGCGCGAGGGTGCTGACGTTGAATGCGGGCACGAGTTTCTGGAGTTGCCCGGCGAGTTCGGGGGTGGCCAGCGCGTACCCGAGGCGCAGGCCGGCGAGGCCCCAGGCTTTGCTGAAGGTGCGCAGGCTCAGGCGGTTGCTGCCCGCGCGCACGAGGTCCTTGTGGTCGGTGTGGCTGTACTGGTGGTACGCCTCGTCGAGCACGACGACCCAGTCTGCGGCGGCGTCCACGAGGTCGCGGATGGCGGCGTCCGCGTCGACGTGCCCGGTGGGGGCGTGCGGCTGGGTGATGTACAGCACGCCGGGCTGGTGGCGTTTCAGTTCGGCTTTCAGCGCCTCGGTGGGCAGGCTGAAGTCGGGGTTCAGGGGCACCTGCACGAGGTTCGCGCCGAGCAACTGGGCTTCCAGGGTGTACACGCTGAAGGTGGGGCTGACGGTCAGGACGGTCTGTGAGATGCCGGCCAGTTCGGTCAGGAGTTTGATCAGGACGTTGCTGCCGGGCGTGACGACCACGCCGCGCTCGTCCCAGTTCTCAAACGCGGCGATGCGGCGGCGCAGTTCGTCGGCGTGCAGGTCCGGGTACCGGTTCCAGGGGCGCGCGGCCATGCGGCGCAGCGCCTCGGTTTTCAGGGCTTCGGGGAAGTCGTAGGGGTTCTCGTTCTGGTCGAGTTTGATGGGCACGTCCAGCGGCGTGAACGGGTACGCGGGGACGTCGCGTACGGCGGCGCGCACCCCGGCGGGCGCGGCGGCAAGAGGCTCGGTGGTCATACCGCCCGTTCTACCACCCGCGCGTGAACGCCCGTCCAGTGATCCGGAATCGGGCCGCTCCGGGCCGGTGGGCGCTGGGACCTGCCGCCCGCCTGTGCCACCTCAGGGGAGCGAGTCAGGGCGTGGGGGCGTCTGCGCTTCGAGCCATTCGAGCAGTTCCAGCGGGGAGTGGAAGGTGCGGGGCGGGGTGGGCGCGTCCGGCCGCGGCGGGTCGAGGGGCGTCAGGTGGGCCTGCCAGTGGGGGGTGTGCTGGACGCGCAGGGCGTAGTGGCGGTCGGTCATGGGGGGCCTCCGCGCTCAGGGTGACGCGCGGGGCGTTGCAGTGACGTTTCGGCGGGTGGGGCGGGCCCGGGCTTTCTATACTGACCGGGTGATCTGTCCCTGGAACGGCGCGTGTCGGTGACGCTGCACCTGCTGGGCGACCCGGCACTGACGGTGCTGGGCGCGCGGGTGGCGGTGCGGCCGCGGCGGCTGCTGCTGCTGGCGGCGCTGGCGCTGGAGGGCCGGCAGTCGCGCGCGCGGCTGAGTGCGCGGCTGTTCCCGGATCTGGAGCCCGAGGAGGCGCGGGCGCGGCTGCGGCTGGAGTTGCACCGGGCGCGGGGGCCGCTGGGTGGGGCGCTACAGCTGGACGGTGAGGACGTGTGGCTGGACGCGACCTGCGACGCGGCGCAGCTGCGTGAGGCCGCGGCGGCCGGGGACTGGGTGGCGGGCCGGGCGTGGACGTCGGGCGCGCTGCTGGACGGCCTGAGCGTGCCGGACGTGCCGCAGCTGCTTGAGTGGGTGGAGGGCTGGCGGGGGCAGGTGCGGGCGTGGCAGGTGGGCCTGCTGGAGGCGGCGGTCGTGGGTCTGGACGGGCAGGGGCGGCCGGAGGGGGCGCTGGAGGCGCAGCGGGCGCTGCTGGAGCGGCAGCCGCTGTCTGAGGCGGCGTGTGACGCGCTGACGCGCCGCCTGTGGGGTCTGGGCCGCCGGGCGGAGGCGGCGGCGGTGCAGGCGGCATTCCGGGAGCGATTCGAGCGGGAGCTGGGGTGGGCGCCGGCGCTGGAGCACGCGCTGGAGGCCGCGTCTGCCTCGGTCCCGGCGGCCGGGGCGTTCAGTGTGCTGGAGCCGCCCCTGGTGGGCCGTGAGGGCCTGTGGCAGCAGGTGCTGGACTGGGCGGCGCGCGCGCCGGACGGCGCGGCGCTGCTGCTGGTCGGTGAGGGCGGGGTGGGCAAGTCGCGTCTGCTGGACGCCCTGACGCGCGGGCCGCTCCAGCAGGGGGCGCGGCCGCCCGGGGCGCTGCTGCGGGGGTCGCGGGGCGCAGCGCAGGGGCCGTTCGGGGCGCTGCTGCGGGCGCTGGACGCCCGCCCGGAGGTGCTGGGGGCGCTGCCACGGCGGGTGCGGGATGACCTGGGTATGGTCGCGCCGCAGCTGTGCCCGCCGCCGCTACTGCCGGGCAGCGCGCTGAGCGAGACGCGGGTGCTGGAGGCCTTCACGCAGGCGCTGCTGGCCCTGGCGGGTGGGGGCGCGCCGGGGGACGTGTGGGTCGTGGAGGACGCGCACTGGCTGGATCCGTCCACGGTGCGGGTGCTGGCGCGCGCGCAGGGGCAGGTGGGCGCGCGGGTGCTGGGCGCGGCGCGGCCCGAGGGGCTGGTGGGGGACGGGCCGCTGCACGCCTGGGCGCAGGAACTGGACGGCGCGGGGCGGCTGCTGCGGCTGGAGGTGCCACCCCTGTCGGAGTTGGCGGTGCTGAAACTGATCCGGCTGCTGTCGGGCTCGGCGCGCGCGACGGGGTTCGCGCAGACGCTGCACGCCCTGAGTGGCGGGAATCCGTACGCGCTGCTGGCGCTGGTGCAGGGGCTGCTGGCGCGCGGGGTGCTGGGCGTGGACGCGCAGGGCGCGTGGCAGCTGCACGTGGACCTGCCCGAGGTGCGGTCGCTGGTGCCGGGTACGCTGCGCGCGGCGCTGGAGGAGCGGGTGGCGGCGCGGGGTCCGGGGGTGCTGGCGGCGCTGAGGGGGGCGGCGCTGCGGGGGGGGTCGTTCCGCCCGGAGGACGCGGCGGCCGCCAGTGGTCTGGACGCGCAGACGCTGGCGGGAGCGCTGGCGGACGCGGCGGCGCACCGCTGGATCGAGGCTCAGCCGGACGGGTCGTTCCGGCTGGAGCATGACCTGCTGCGTGAGGCGCTGCGGCTGGGCTGGCCTGAACCGGAGCGCGCAGCGGGGCACGCGCGGCTGGCGCGGCATCTGGACGGTCTGGGTGTGGCGGCGCGCGAGCGGGCGGCGCACTGGGAGGCGGCGGGCGATGCGGCGGTGGCGGCGCAGCTGTGGCGCGAGGCGGCCTCGGACGCGCGGGCGCTCTGGGCGCACCGCGAGACGCTGTTCGCGCTGGACCGGGCCCTCCAGTGCACGCCGGGGGGACCGGCGCGCGCGGCGCTGCACCGTGAGCGGGGCCGGGCGTTCCAGGCGCTGGGGGACCTGGATGCCTGGGCGGCGGCGCTGGACGCGGCGCAGGCGTCCGCTCCGGACGACCGGGCCGAGGGGTTGCGGCTGGCGCTGGAGCGCACGCACCTGCTGCTGCGCCGGGGCGAGCCGCAGGGGGCGCTGGAGGTCAGTGAGGCGTGGCTGGACACGGTGGCCGCGCCGGAGTGGGGGCTGCTGATGCATGACCGGGCGCTGGCGCTGCTGCGCCTGGGCCGCGCGGCCGAGGCGGAGGCGCTGCTGCGCGCCACGCTGAGCGCCCCGGGGGACGACCTGCTGCGCGCGAACCTGCACACCACGCTGGCGGGCGTGGCGTACGAGCAGGCGCGCCCGGTGGACGGGCTGGCGGACGCGCTGGCCGCGCAGGCGCTGTTCCGCAGCCTGGGCCGGCACGAGGGTGAGGTGGTGGCCCTGACGACCCTGGCGGAACTGCGGCGCCTGCTGGGTGATCCGGCGGGGCAGCGGTCGGCGCTGGAGGAGGCGCTGGAGCCCGCGCGGAGGTCAGGGCAGTACCGCATGCAGCATCACGTGTGGCAGGCGCTGGCCGAGTGGGCGCAGGAGCGTGGGGACGCGGCGGGCCTGCGGGACTTCGCCACGGGCGGGCTGGAGGCGGCGGAGGCCGAAGGGCACGCGGCGGGCGCGGCGGTCTTTCAGGCGCTGCTGGATCAGGGGCGGGCGCAACGCCCCTGAAACGCCGGGCCCGGTACGCTGCGGGCATGACGATGAACTGGATGGGTGTGGGGGTGGCGGCCGCGGCCCTGCTGACGGGCGGAGTGGTGGGCGCGCAGGGCCTGCCGGCGGGGCAGACGTTCGTGGTGTCCTGCCCCGGGGGGACGTCCCAGGGGTGCACGACGTACGCGGTGGAGAAGGGCCTGCTGATCTGTTACTGCGGAACGGAACGGGTGCTGCTCAGGGCGCGGCCGGAGACGCTGGCGCAGCTGCGGGCGGCCGGTACGCCGCAGGTCGTGAATCTGCGGGGCAGTGCGGGCTCCCGGACGCTGTACGTGTTCAGCAGTGATCCGAAGCTGCGGGGGGCGCTGGCGGGAGCGTTCCAGGCGGAGTGGGTGCAGGGGGCAGCGCCGGCGCTGAACATCGCGTTCCAGCGGCGCTGAGGGGGGTTCCCCCGGTGTCCTAACGGGCGTTTGGGTGGGGCGTGCTACGCTGGGCGGACTGGGTCACCCGGGCCCTGCCCCTCCCTGTTCCCCACCATGACTGACACTGCCAAACCCCGCCGCGAGCAGATTCTGGACTCGGCCAGCCGCCTCTTTTCCGAGCGTGGATACCACGCGACGAGCATGCGTGACCTGGCGGGCGAGCTGGGCATGCAGGGCGGCAGCCTGTACGCGCACATCGCGTCCAAAGAGGAATTGCTCATCGAGATCGTGAATCAGGCGTCCCGGCAGTTCGACGAGGCGCTGTTCACGCTGCGGGGCGAACCCATGCGCGCGGACGAGAAGCTGCGCGAGGCGATGTACCGGCACATCCGGGTCGTGGCGGACAACATGGACAGCGCGACCGTGTTCTTCCACGAGTGGAAGCACCTGTCGCCCGATGCGTACGGGCGCGTGACGAGCTGGCGCGACACGATTGACGGCTTCTACCGGGAGCTGGTTACGCAGGGCGTGCAGGAGGGCACCTTCCGCGCGGATCTGGACGTGAAGATGACCGCGTACCTGATCCTGTCGGCGGTGAACTGGGCGTACACGTGGTACCGCCCCGGCGGGTCGATGTCGCCGCGCGCCGTGGCCGATCAGTTTGCCCAGATGCTGCTGTCGGGGCTGCGCGCATGAGCCACCCGACGGTGACGGTGCCGATCCGTGAGGCGCTGCGGTACGCGCAGGGCCGCGCCGAGCGGCTGGCGCGCACGCAGCAGCTGGAGATCGGCGAGGACCTGTTCGTGCGGATCGCGCCGGGTGGGCGTAAGGTCCTGCTGTTCTGCCTGGACGGCGAACCGGACCGCAGCGCGGCCGAGGCGGTCGCGGCGGCCCTGGGCCTGCGCCACCCGGCGTACGGCTGGCATCAGGGGGCCACGCTGCGCTCCCTGACCGTGATCGAGGAGGGCGCAGTCGACATCCCGGAGGCCCCCGCAGATGACGGTGACGATTCCTGACTGCCGCGTCAGGCTGGCCTCATAGGGCCTTCACGCAGCACATCTAGGGTGACGGCATGAAGAAAGCTGTCCTGCTGCTCCTGCCTCTGGCCATGGCCTCCTGCAACTACCTGGGGATTCCGAATGGTGACGTGTCCGGCAACATCCTGGGCACCCAGCCCAGCGGAACCGTCCGGCTGGCCTTGCGTGGCACCACGTTCAACGGTGGGCAGGCGCCCGCGCTGGACCAGGGGAACCTGGGCACCTTCAACCCGCAGAAGCGCGTGTACTCAATCAGCCTGCCCGCCAACCCGGTGGACGGCGGCTACGAACTGTTCGCGTACGTGGACAGCAACGGCAACAACACCTTCGATAGCACCGAGAAGCGCACCAGTGACAGCCAGACCTTCGCGTACTCGAAAGACGGTACCGGCAGCAAGGGCGGGGAGAACCTGCTGAACCTGAAGGCTGGCTGGACGCAGTACAGAGGCACCGCGGTCGTCAAGAGCGGCACGCCCTTCGCGAACGTGAACCTCAACTGGTAAATCCGAACCGCACAAGGGGCCCGTGGCATCACGCCACGGGCCCCGTCCTGATCCCTCAGGTCAGTTCTTGGCGCTGCCCTCGAAGGCGGCCTTGAACTTCTGGAGGTCCTCGGCGATCTGCTGGCTGGGTTCCTCACCGAACAGTTTGGCCACGGCGGCGCCGAGCGGCCCGGCGGGCGGACGGTAGGACAGGGCCACGTGCACGCGGGTGCCGCCGCTGGGCAGGGACTCGAACTGCACGCTGCCCGCGTTGTCTACGGTCGCGCCGGGCAGGGAGTGCCAGCCGATGCGCTGGCCGGGCTTGTCGTTCACGATTTCCGCTTCCCATTCCACGTGGGTGCCCAGGGGGGCCTTGGCGACCCAGCGGCTGCGTTTCTCGTCCAGCGCGGTGACGCTCTCGAGGTGGCTCATGATCTGGGGCAGGTTCTCCAGTTTGCGCCAGAAGTCGTACACGGCCTGCGCGGGGCGGTCCACGACGACGCTGTGCTCCACGAAGATGGGTTTGGCGGCCACGGCGTTGCCGCTGAGGCCAGCGGCGGCCATCACCGGGTCGTTGCCGGTGGCGGCGCGGTACGCGAGGTACCCGCCAACGGCGGCCATGCCGAGGCCGAGCACGCCGCGCTTGCGCAGGCCCATCAGCAGCAGCGCGCCACCTGCGGCGCCGCTGATCATGCGGGTTTGATCCATTCCAGTGCTGCTGTTCGTCATGGTGATTCCCTCCGTGGGGGCAGTGTATGAAGTGAGTGCTGGGGCGGACGTGAAGCCACGCCCAACGAAGATTAAGGCCCGCTGTGGCGGGACGGTGGGGCAATTGACCTTACGGGGTGTCAGTCGGGCTGGTTCCCGACCTGATGGGCGTGCTGGTCGGTGATGGTGTCGGTGGCGGCGCGGTCGTCCGGATGGTTGGGGCCGCCCTGCACGTCGGGCGTCAGGTTGGTGTTCGCGCCGTGCGTGGCGTGGTCGCTGCCGCTGTGCTGCTGCGCGGTTTCCGGGGTGCTGGGCGGGACGGGGTCGTGAGGGTCGGTCATACCCCATCCTTCGCGCGTGGAGGCCGGGGCGGGTGTGGTGGGCCTGAGGGGGCGTTCATGCGCGGCAGGCTGGACGGGCCGGGCGCGCCGGGCGGCGCTGGGCTCTATGCTGGCGGGCGTATGCGTGCCCCTGCCGCCCGTCTGGATCCGTTGTCGCTGGGGGCCATTCTGGTCACGATCGTGTTCTGGGCGTCGGCGTTCGCGGGCATCCGGGCGGGGCTGGAGGTGTTCTCGCCGGGGCACGTGACGCTGTACCGCTTTCTGGTGGCCAGCGCGGCGCTGGGCCTGTACGCGCTGCTGGCGCGGATTCCGGTGCCGCCCGTGCGGGACCTGTGGCGGATCGCGCTGCTGAGTTTCTCGGGCATCACGCTGTACCACGTGTGCCTGAACTACGGCGAGGTGCACGTCCCGGCAGGCACGGCCAGCCTGATCATCGCGGCGGGGCCCGTGATTACGGCGCTGCTCGCCACGCGCTTTGCCGGGGAGCGGCTCAACGCCCTGGGGTGGCTGGGCACGCTGGTCAGCCTGGGGGGCGTGGCGCTGATCGTGGTGGGGGGCGGGCAGGGCCTGAACTTCACGGGTGGGGCGCTGCTGATCCTGGCGGCGGCGCTGTTCACGAGCCTGTACTTCGTGTTTCAGAAGCCCCTGCTGGCGCGGATGAATCCGCTGCACTTCACGGTGTGGTCGCTGATCATGGGGACCGTTCCCATGCTGGTGTTCCTGCCGGGGTTCGGGGCGGAACTGCGCGCGGCGCCGCTGGGCGCGCATCTGGCGATGGTGTACATCGGGCTGTTCCCGGCGGCGCTGGCGTACCTGACCTGGACGTTCGCGCTCTCGCGGGTGGGGGCGGGCGTGACCACGTCGTTCCTGTACGTGTCGCCGGTGTTCGCGGTGCTGATCGCCTGGGCGTGGCTGAACGAGGTGCCGACCCTGCTGACGCTGGTGGGGGGCGTGGTGGCGGTGGCGGGCGTGGTGCTCGTGAATACCCGCGGGCGGCCCGCCCCGGAGCCCACCAGTCAGGCGGTGAAGGCTTGACCCCCAGGGACCCCAGCGCCGACGCGCCCCTGGCGGTGCAAGACGTCACGGTGCGCCTGGGCGGCGAGGTGATTCTGAACGGCGTGACGCTGGATGTCCGCCGGGGCGAGTTCCTGGCCCTGATCGGCCCGTCCGGTGGTGGCAAGAGCACGCTGCTGCGGGTCCTGGCGGGCCTGCTGCGCCCGGAGGCCGGATCGGTGCGGATTCAGACGCCGCCCGCGCTGGTCTTCCAGGATTACCGGCTGCTGCCGTGGCGTACGGCGCTGCGGAACGTGGCGCTGCCCGCCGATCTGGGGGCGGGCGGGGGCCTGAGCCCGCACGAGGCGCTGAAGCTGGTGGGCATGGACGCGTACGGACCGTACTTCCCGGCGCAGCTGTCGGGCGGGATGCGGGCTCGGGTGGCGCTGGCGCGCGCGCTCGCGCAGAGCGGGGACGTGCTCCTGCTGGACGAACCGTTCGCGGCTCTGGACGCGCTGGTCCGTGAGCGCTTCAACGCCGAGCTGCGGCACCTGCACGAGAAGACGGGCCGCACGACCGTGCTGGTCACGCACTCGATCCGTGAGGCGGTCTGGCTGGCCGACCGGGTGGCGGTGCTGCGCGGCGGACAGATCGTGGAGGTACTGGACACGCGCGGCGAGGGCCGCGTGAGCGCGTACACGGACGGACTGGAAGCGCACCTGCGGGCGGTGCTGGGCACCGGGGACTCCACGCGCCTGCGGGTGGAATCCCGGCAGGGCCGCAGCCTGGCGTGGCTGCTGCCCGCGCTGGCGGTGCTGCTGGCGGGGATGGCGTGGCAGCTGGGCGCCTCGGCCCTGAATCAGCCGTTCCTGCTGCCCACACCAGGCGCGGTGTGGCAGGAGGGGGTGCGCACGGCCCCGGCGCTGCTGGCGGCGTTCCGTGTAACGGTGGAAACGGCCCTGGCCGGGACACTGCTGGGCGCGCTGGCCGGCGTGCTGATCGGCTACCCGCTGGCGCGCTGGCGGGCACTGGAACGCTTCCTGAGCCCATTCATCGTGGCGTCGCAGAGCACGCCGATCGTGGTGCTCGCGCCGCTGCTGGTGTCGTGGCTCGGCTTTGGTTTCCTGCCGGCCGTGATCGTGTCGGCCCTCAGCGCGCTGTACCCCATGCTCGTCGCCACGCTGGTGGGCGTGCGGGAACTGGAGGCGACCTTTCACGAGCTGTTCAGCACGCTGCGCGCCTCGCGCTGGCAGCGTCTGACCCGCCTGGAGTTCCCCGGGGCGCTGCCCGTGCTGCTGGGCGGCCTGCGGCTGGCGGCCAGCCTCGCACTGATCGGAGCGGTCGTGTGGGAGTTCGTGGACCCGAACCAGAAGGGCCTGGGGCTGGCGGTGCAGGTCGCCGGGACGTACCAGAACAAGGCGGGGCAGTTCGCGGCGATCGCGCTGCTGATCGGGTACGGGGTGCTGGTGTACGCCGTGATCACGGGCCTGGAACGCCGCGTGATGCGCCGTCGGGGGCGCTAGGCTGCGCGCATGAACAGACCGCTGGTGTGCGTGGGGGCGCTCGTGTGGGGCAAAGACGGACGGGTGCTGCTGGTGCAGACCACCAAGTGGCGCGGGCTGTGGGGCGTGCCCGGCGGGAAAGTCGAGTGGGGCGAAACGCTGCTGGAGGCCGTGCAGCGCGAGTTTCTGGAGGAGGTCGGGCTTCGCCTGGAGGACGTGCAGTACGCGCAGACGCAGGAGGCGGTGCTCAGTGAGGAGTTCCACGCGCCGGCGCACATGCTGCTGGTGGACTTCCTGGCAACCACCGAGGATCACGTGGTCACCCCGAACGAGGAGATCGCGGCCTGGGTGTGGGTACACCTGCACGAGGCGCTGGAGTACCCGCTGAATTCGTTCACGCGGTCGCTGGTGGAACTGGCCCTGCGCCAGGGCGAACGCTGACGCGGCCCGCCCGGTGAGCCCCATGAATCTGGCCTGAGCGGCTCAGGAGAGGGTGGCCGCGCTGTGACGGGTGAGGGCAGGCTGCGCCCAGTGCGCCTTGCCTCATGTCGAATGGTGTGGGCCGTGACGCAGCACGTGTGGAGCGGCGTCAAGCCACCTGGCGGGTGGAACGGTTGCTCAGATTGGCCTGACCTCTGGATGACTGTTCAGGCCCTGTGGATCCGGGTTGAGGGCGGTCTCCAGCTATCCTCCATCTCTATCTTTACAATCGCCAAGTTGAGTGATAATAACCACGCCTATGCGTAAAGTTATTTGTCGAACAGTCAGATGAGATGGATGAGCAACTTAGACAAGCTTCTCAATTTTAAATTATTTGTCCCGATATACGAGACACACGTTTTTTACGTCCCCCTGTAAGTTTTCTGTAATTTTTGTACTGGTCTTGACCAGAATTCACACCCCCCGTCCGTCGTTCATCAACAGGGGACAAATATCCGCGTATCATCTCCGAAGTTCCCAACTTCGCTTGACAGCGTTACACCAGCCGTGCATGCCACGGCCATACTCCCATCTGTCTCGTTGCGGAACTGTCTCAGGAGGTCGCCTCAATGAACGCACGCACCACTACCCTCGGTACCATCGCGCTGACCCTGCTGCTCGCCGCTTGCGGGAGCCAGCAGACGACTCCCAGCACCGACGTCATCTCCCGCGGCCACAGCAGCGCGCCCCTCCTGGGCACCACCAACCCCGACGCGATCCCCGGCCAGTACATCGTCGCCTTCAGCGACGGCGCCGCCCCCACCCTCAGCAGCCAGAGTGCCACCAGCCTCATCACCACCCTCGGCCTCGACCCCCAGGGCGTCCAGATCCAGCACGTCTACGGCCAGGTCCTCAACGGCTTCGCCGCCAAACTCAGCGGGCAGAACCTCACCAAACTCCAGGCCGACAAGCGCGTCAAGTACATCGAGCAGGACGCCACAGTCCACGCCGACGCCACCCAGAGCGGCGCCACCTGGGGCATCGACCGCATCGACCAGCGCAGCCTCCCCCTCAGCGGCACGTACACCTACGCCGCCACCGCCAGCGGCGTCAAGGCGTACATCATCGACACCGGCATCAACACCACCCACAACGAGTTCGGTGGACGCGCCATCTGGGGCACCAACCAGTCCGGTGACGGCAACAACACCGACTGCAACGGCCACGGCACCCACGTCGCCGGCACCGTCGGCGGCAGCACCTACGGCGTCGCCAAGGGCGTCACGCTGGTCGCCGTGAAGGTCCTGGACTGCCAGGGGTCGGGCAGCAACTCCGGCGTGATCGCCGGCATCAACTGGGCCGCCACCAACAAGGGCACGGCTGCCGCCGTGGCCAACATGAGCCTCGGTGGGGGCGCCAGCCAGGCGGTGGATGACGCGGTGAACAGCGCCACCAGCAAGAACCTGATCATGGCGGTGGCCGCCGGGAACGAGAACCAGAACGCCTGCAACGTCTCCCCGGCCCGCGCGGCGAGCGCCATCACGGTGGGCGCGAGCACGAAGACGGACAGCCGCGACACCAGCTACAGCAACTACGGCAGCTGCGTGGACCTGTTCGCGCCCGGTACGGGCATCACGAGCAGCTGGATCGGCAGCAACGTGGCGACCAACACGATCAGCGGGACGAGCATGGCCACGCCGCACGTGGCGGGCGCGGTGGCGCTGCTGATCGCGGCGGGGAACACCACGACGAGCGCCGTGACGAGCGCGCTGCTGAACAACGCCACGAGCGGCGTGCTGAGCAGCATCGGGACGGGCAGCCCCAACAAGCTGCTGTTCACGGGGACGGGCGGGACCACGCCCCCTCCGACGGGCGGCACGACGACGTACACGGGCAGCGTGAGCAGCGGGACGAGCAGCTACAAGCCCGGCACGAGCGGCTTCACGTACGCGGGCGGGACGCTGAAAGCGACGCTGAGCGGGCCGAGCGGCACGGACTTTGACCTGTACCTGCAGAAGTACAACGGCAGCGCGTGGGCGGACGTGGCGAGCAGTGAGAGTGGCACGAGCAGCGAGAGCATCAACTACGCTGCCGCCAGCGGCACGTACCGCTGGGAGGTCTACGCCTACAGCGGCACCGGTTCCTACACCCTCACCGAAACCAAGTAACCCTGCGCCTGCACGCCGCCCTGCTCCCTGGGGCGGCGTGTTCTTGAGCACCGGCACCCCTGATCCCACCACCTGGAGACCGTCATGAAACGCACCCTTCCCTTTCCTCTCCTGACCGCCGCCCTGCTCTCCGCCTGTGGCGGCCCCGGCACGCCCGGCACCGCCGCCAGCGCCCGCCCCGACAAGTACGCCGGCGCGGCCCTGCAACCCCTGATCGTGGGCGGCACCATCAGCGCCCGCGGCGCGCGTCCCTACCAGGTCGCCATGACCGACACGACCGGCTTCCAGTACTGCGGCGGCACCCTGCTGTCGAGCACCTGGGTGCTGACCGCCGCGCACTGCGTGAAAGGCACGGCCGCTTCAAGCATCCGCATTCGCGCGGGCGTCAACAAGCTCAGTGACAGCAGCCAGGGGCAGACCGTGGGTGTCAGCAGCGTCACCGTCCACCCCAGTTACAGCAGCTCCACGAACTTCGCCGACATCGCCCTGCTGAAACTCAGCGCGGCCGTGACCAACAGTTACGCCGCGCCCGCCAAGCTGCCCAGCAACACCGTTGAAGGCATTCTGGACGTGAAGGGCAAGTACGCCGTCGTGAGCGGCTGGGGCCTGACGCAGGGCAACAACAACAGCAGCGCCAGTGACGACCTGCGCGAGGTCAGCCTGCCCATCACGCCCAACCCCGCCACCTGCGGCGGCAGCAGCGTCCCCGGCAACACCATCTGCGGCGAGTACTACCAGGGCAAGGACTCCTGCAACGGCGACAGCGGCGGACCGCTGGCCCAGACCTACAACGGGAACTTCTACGTGCTGGGCATCGTCTCCTACGGCCCCAGCGCCTGCACGGGCAACGGCGTGTACACCCGCGTGAACGGCTACCTGAGCTGGATTGCGCAGGTCAGCGGCCTGACGCCCGACGGCACCACCACCCCCGGCACAACCACCACGTACACGGGCAGCGTGAGTCAGGGCACGAGCAGCTACAAACCCGGCAGCACTGGCTTCAGCTACGCGGGCGGCACGCTGAAAGCGACACTGAGCGGACCGAGCGGCACCGACTTTGACCTGTACCTGCAGAAGTACAACGGCAGCGCGTGGGCGGACGTGGCGAGCAGCGAGAGCGGCACGAGCAGCGAGAGCATCAACTACGCCGCGGCGAGTGGCACGTACCGCTGGGAGGTCTACGCCTACAGCGGCACCGGCTCCTACACCCTCACCGAAACCAAGTAAGCCCCCGGGCCCGGTGGGTCTGCCCACGCGCCTGACCCGCCGGTCCGTCCTCTCCCCCATTCCCCCACCCGGAGGTTCTGCCATGTTCAAGCCCCTACACGCTGCCCTGACCGCCCTGGGCGTCCTGGCCCTGTCCGCCTGCTCCACCCAGACCGCCCCGCAGGCCGCGCTGCCCGAGGAGACCGTCACGGTCACCGGCACCGAGAAGGCCTTCCCCGACACGATCGGCAGCCAGATCGTGTACGGCACGGTCACGAACGTCACCAACCGCCCCTACCAGGTGAGCGTCACGCCCAGCACTGAACTCTCGGGCGGCTGGTGCGGCGGCACGCTGATCAGCAGCACCTGGGTGATGACGGCGGCGCACTGCGTGGTGGGGTACAGCGCCAGCCAGATGCGCGTGCGCGCCGGCATCAACGACCTGACCACCACCAGCGGTCAGCTGCGCACGCCCTCGCAGATCATCGTGCACCCGTACTACTCCAGCAGCGGCGACGCGTACGACATCGCCCTGATCAAGGTGGGCACGGCCTTCACGCTGGGCAGCACCGTGCAGACCGCCGCGCTCCCCAGCAACACGGTGGAGAGCGTGCTGGACGTGAACGGGAAGTACGCCACCGTCAGCGGCTGGGGCAAGACCGAGACCGGCGCGTACAGCAACCGCGCGCTGCGCGAGGTGACCATCCCGATCACCCCGACCGGCAGCGACTGCGGCAGCCGCCCCAGCAACACCATCTGCGGCAAGTACGACGCCGGCAAGGACTCCTGCAACGGGGACAGCGGCGGACCGCTCGCCGCCCGCTACAACAACCGGTTCTACGTGCTGGGCATCGTGTCCTACGGGCCCACCGCGTGCCGCGGATACGGCGTGTACACCCGCGTGAACGGCTACCTGAACTGGATCTCCAGCAACACCGGCGTCAGCGCGCAGTAACGCCCGCCCCCACCGAGCACCAGCCCTCCCGCAGCGGCCGGTGTTCTGCGCTGGACCGGGCGACAATGCGGGCATGCCCCTGCCCGCCCATCAGGCCCCCCTGCGTGACCACGCCGCCGCCACCGCCCACCTCTCGGGTGATCCCGTCCTGGCCGGCGTAATCACCCGGGTGGGCGACCTGCCCGTCCTGACCCCCACGCCCGACCCGTTCGGCACGCTGATCCGCAACGTGACCGGGCAGCAGCTGAGCGTGAAGGCCGCCGCGAGCATCCACGCCCGCGTGACCGCCACGCTGGGCGAGGTGACCGCCGACACCCTGCTGGACGCCAGCGGCGACACCCTGCGCGGCGCGGGTCTGTCCTGGGCGAAGGTCCGCACGGTGCAGGCCATCGCGCAGGCCGCGAAGACCGGCGCCGTGGACTTCGCCCACCTGCGTGAGCAGGACGACGAGACGGTGATCACCGAACTGCTGCCCCTGCCCGGCATTGGCCGCTGGACCGCGGAGATGTTCCTGATGTTCGCCCTGGCCCGCGCGGACGTGTTCAGCCTGGGGGACTTGGCGCTGCGTCAGGGCCTGGCGCGGCTGCACCCGGACGCGCAGAGCGCTGACGTTCTGGCCCGCTGGGCGCCGTACCGCACCCTGGCCGCCCGATACATCTGGGCGGACAACGCCCACGTGAAGGCTGGAGAGGCACCCGCCTGAGCGGGCGATGCAGGCCGGGGCGGAAGCAGCGCGCCGCTCAGTTCAGGCCGCACCACGTCCCACCGGGCCTCCCGCCACTCACTCCCGGTCGCCGTCCGCCTGCGCCCGCTGCCAGTCCTCGAAGCTGACGCGGTCAATGACGAAGGTGTCGCGCGTGCGGGCGTAGGTGCCGCGCCCGCCCATCCGGCCGATCAGGTCCAGCGCGCCGGTGTCCACGTGGTGCCGTTCAGGGTCCTGCACGGCGTCGGCGCGCAGCGTCAGCCCCAGCACCTCACCCAGGATGATGCGGGTGTGGCCAATCAGAACGGTCTGCACCTCGCGGCACTCCAGCGCGGCGGGCGCGGCCGCCACGCGCGGCACGCGGACCTTCACGCCGGGCGCGAGGGGAATGCCCAGCGCGTCCGGTTCCGCGTGCCCGTGCGGAAAATCCGTGGCGGTGGCGTTCATGGTCCCGGCCAGCGCCGCGCTGACGAGGTTCACGGTGAATTCACCGCCCGCGCCGATGTTCAGCGCGGTGTCCTTCGGGGTGCCGTCGGCGCGGTCGCCGGGCGCGAACGCCACGACGGGCGGGTCACTGCCCATCAGTCCGAAGAACGAGTACGGCGCGAGGTTCACGTGCCCGCCTTCGCCCAGCGTACTCACCCACGCGATGGGGCGGGGCGTGACGGTCGCCGTGAGCAGCTTGTAGCGCGCCGCGCCGGGCAGGGCCGTCAGGTCAAAGTGCGTCATCTGGGGGGACGTCATGCGCGCAGGGTAGCGGTAGCATGGGCCGCATGACTGAGCCTCAGCCCACCTCGTACCGGGAGGCGTACGCGCGACTGAATCGCATCGCGGCGGAACTGGAATCCGGCGAGGCCGACCTGGACCGCGTGCTGCCGCTGCTGGAGGAGGCCCGCGCCGCGTACGCCCAGTGCAGGGGCCGGATTGAAGCGGTGCGCGCCGTCCTGGCCGGCGACTGGGGCGACGAGGCGGACCCCGACGAGCCAGAGGACCCGGACGACGACGACGAGGAGTGACTGGAGCGCGGGCCACGTGGGGTGAGCCCCGGTCCACGCCCGGCGCTTCCGTTACAGCGTCGCGATGGCCTGCGCGACCGGCGTGTCCCCGGCCACCACCTCGAAGGTGCGGCCCACGCTGCCCGGATCGTTCAGGCAGGCCAGCACCACGGCGGCCACATCGTCGCGGGCGATCATGCCGCGCGGGGCGGGCAGCCCCACACGGATCAGGCCGGTGCCGGGCGCGTCGGTCAGGCCGCCGGGACGCACGACCGTCCACGCCAGCGCGCTGGCCTGCACGTGCGCGTCCGACCGGGCCTTCACGCGCAGCACAGCGGCCAGGAAGGGCGGCATCTGTTCCGGGCGGTCCACGCCCATGCTGCTGACCACGACCAGTCGGGCCGGGCCGCCCGGGGCGCGGCGACGAGCGAGTTCGTCCGTCACGGCGATCAGCGCGTCGCCGTCAATGGCCTGAACGTCCCCGCTGGCTCCGGCCCCGGCCGCCCACACGACGGCATCCGCGCCGCCCAGCACGGCCGTCCAGTCACCGGTCAGGTCACCCTGGACGGGCTGCGCCCCCAGGGCCGCGAGACGGGCGGCCTGCTCCGGGGTGCGCACCAGCGCGCGGACGCCGTGGCCCGCCCCGGCCGCCTGCGCGGCCACGCGGCGGCCCACACCGCCCGCCGCTCCGATCACTGCGAGGTTCATGCGCTCCAGCCTGCGCCGCCCCCCGCCGGAACACCGCGCCATTCACCACGGTTCCCGCGGAGCGCCGAAACGGGCAGGCACACGCGGGAACGCAGGCGTATCCTGCGGTTAATGAGTGACGCTGCTCTGCCCGAGAAGCCCGCTGCCCCGCCAGCCCCCACGGCCCCGCCGGCCGAGCCGCCCGCCCCGCCCGTCATTCCGTGGGTGTACCGGCTGGTGGTGGACACCACGTACCTGCCCGTGATCTTCAGCGGCATGCACCTGGAGGTGCACGGCCGCGAGCACGTCCCGCCGCCCGGCACGCCACTGGTGGTCGCCGCGAACCACGTGAGCGCCCTGGACCCCTTCCTGGTCGCGCGGGCGCTGCCACCAGGGCGGTTCTTGCAGTTCATGGCGAAGAAGGAACTGTTCATCCCGGGGATCGGGGACATCATCCGCGCCGGGGGGTCCTTCCCGGTGGACCGCAGCGGGAATGACCTGGGTGCCGTGCGTACGTCCCTGCGCATTCTCAAGGCGAACGGCACGGTCGGCATATTCCCGCAGGGCACGCGCGGCGGGCATGAAATGCAGGGCGGCGTGGCGCTGATCGCCGCGAAGGGCCGCGCGCCGATCCTGCCGGCGGGGGTCAGCCGTGACGGGAAACGCTGGATCGTCCGCTTCGGCGAGCCCATCTCGCCGCGCGGCGGGATCAAGGCCATCACCGGGGAACTTGCCGAGGTGCTGTCCACGCTGGCCGTCCCTGTCGGGCGGAACCTGTAGCGGCCGGCGCTATACTCGTGGGTGACGGCTGCGGGGGGAAGTCCGGTGAGAGTCCGGCCCTGTCGCGCAACGGTAACTTCAGCCCAGCTGGGGAAGGCCGAGCACCTCCGCCGTTCGCGCCGCCCGGAGTGGGCGGGCGTGGCTTGACCCCTCGCGGACTGGGGGCACGCCGTGACCGCCCCTGCCCCGGGGTACGCCACGGATACTGTGTTTCCCGCCGCCGCCTGCAACCGGGCGGCGCGTGTCGTTGCCGGAGGGAAGGAGTTCCCCATGACGTTCCCCATCAAAGGCATCCTGACCCTGATCACCCTGAGTGCCGCCCTGAGCGGCGCGGCCGCCGCGACCTCCTACCCGCTGACGATCACCGACGACCTGGGCCGCAAGGTGACCCTGAAGGCCGAGCCGAAGCGGATCATCAGCGTGCTGCCCAGCACCAGCGAGACCGTGTGCGCGCTGGGCCTGTGCGACCGACTGGTGGGCGTGGACGATTACAGCGACTACCCGCAGCAGGTGACGAAGCTGCCTAAGGTGGGCGGCCTGTACAACCCGAACATTGAGGCGATGGTGGCCCTGAAACCCGACGTGGTGATCGTCAGCCAGTACGGGAAGCTGGCCGAGCCGCTGACGCAGGCGGGCATCACCGTGATCGCCGTGAACCCCGAGACGTACGACGAGGTGTTCAGCAAGACGCTGCTGCTCGGGAAGATCCTGAACCGCGAGGCGCAGGCTAAGACGCTGGTCGGGAAGATCAAGGGCGACATCGCGCGCGTGGAGATCCTCACGAAGAACGCCGTGCGTCAGCCCACCGCGTACTTCGAGATTGACCCCACGCCGTACTCGATCGGCCCGAACTCGTTCATGGGCGTGCTGCTCACCAAGGCAGGCGCGCGGAACATCATCCCGGCCAGCATGGGCGACTTCCCCAAGGTGGACCCCGAATTCATCGTGAAGGCCAACCCGCAGCTGATCCTGGGCGTGGACGCCAAGACGGCGGGCGCGCGCCCCGGCTGGAGCGGCATCAGCGCCCTGAAAACCGGGAAGGTCAAGGACATTCCGTCCGAGCTGAACACCATGCTGGGCCGCCCGGGGCCGCGCCTGGGGCAGGCGCTGATGGGCCTAGCGAAACTGATTCACCCGGAACTGTTCAAGTAAATGCAGGCCGCCGCGCCCCGTCCGGGCCTCGGAGTGGGCCTGGGCACGCTGCTGCTCGCGGCGCTGCTGCTGGCCGCTGTCGTCCTGGGCACTGGGCTGGGCAGCGTCACCATTCCGCCCGGCGAGGTGCTGGGCGCGCTGTGGCGCGGCGTGACCCGGCAGGCGCTGGAGGGCAACGACGTGATCGTGTGGCAGATCCGCCTGCCGCGCGTGGTCATGGGCGCGCTGGTGGGCGCGAGTCTCAGCGTGTGCGGGGGCGCCTTCCAGGGCGTGTTCCGCAACCCGCTGGCCGACCCGTACCTGCTGGGCGTCGCCAGCGGCAGCGCGCTGGGCGCCACGGTGGCCATCGTGGCCGGCTGGCCCCGCGCGCTGATTCCGGTATCGGCGCTGCTGGCCGCCCTCGCGGCGGTCGCGTGCACCCTGTGGCTGGCGCGCGAGGGGCGGCGCTTTCCGCCCACGCGGCTGATCCTGGCGGGCGTGGTGGTGGGCAGTGTCCTGAGCGCGGCGACCACCGCGCTGATCCTGCGCGGCGAGGACCGCGCGCGGCAGGTGCTGGCGTACACACTGGGCGACCTGGGCTTCAGCGGCTGGCGGGACGTGCTGACCGTGCTGCCGTACGCCGCGCTGGGCTGCGGGGCGCTGCTGCTGCTGGCGCGCGCGCTGGACACCCTGCAACTGGGCGAACTGACCGCCCGCAGCCTAGGTGTTCCCGTCGAGCGGCTGCGGCTGATCGCGGTGATCGCCGCGAGCCTCGCCACGGCGGGCGCAGTGGCGTACGTGGGCGTGATCGGCTTCGTGGGGCTGATCGTGCCGCACATGATCCGCCTCGCGTTCGGCCCCGGGCACCGCACGCTGCTGCCTCTCTCGGCGCTGCTGGGCGGGGCGCTGATGGTCGGCGCGGACCTGCTGGCCCGCACCACGCCGCTGTCGCAGGTGGGGATCGTGACGACCCTGCTGGGCGGCCCGTTCTTCCTGTGGCTGCTGCGTAAGGAACGCCATGACTGACCTGTTGCGCAAAACTCTCCTCCCGTTTTCCCGAGCGGAGCGAGCAGCAATGGACCGTTCGCCCGGAACGGATGACTGTCCTGACGCCGCACACGGACAGTCAGGCGTGGAGAGCGAATCGGCAGAACCCCAGGACGCCCTGGTCGCGCGGGACGTGCACGTGCACGCCGGGTCGTTCCCGGCAGTGCGGGGCGTGAGCGCCACCTTCCGGCCCGGCGTGTTCAGCGCCGTGATCGGCCCGAACGGCGCCGGCAAGAGCACGCTGCTGCGCGCGCTGCTCGGCCTGAACCCGGTCACGGGGGGCGAGGTGACCCTGGCCGGGCGGCCGCTGGGCGAGTGGAGCCGCGCGCAGCGGTCGCGGCAGCTGGCGTACCTCGCGCAGAGCGAGGGCCTGCCGGACGCGGCGCGCGTGCGGGACGTGGTGGCGCTGGGGCGTGGCGCGGGTGACTGGCGGTTCGGGCTGCTGCCCCGCACGCCCTGGACCCCGGCGGACGAGGCGGCCGTGAACGCCGCGCTGGACCGCACCGACACCCGCCGCTTCGAGGAGCGGCGCGTCTCCGAACTCAGCGGCGGGGAGCGGCAGCGGGCGGCGCTGGCCCGCGCGCTGGCGGCCGAACCGCGCTTCCTGCTGCTGGACGAACCCACCAACCACCTCGACCTCGCGTACGCGCTGGACGTCGTGCGCTACCTGCGCTGCGAGGTCGCGGGCGGCCTGGGCGTCGTGGCGGTGCTGCACGACCTGAACCTCGCGGCGCGCGCCGATCACCTTGTGCTGCTCTGCGGGGGGCGGGTGCAGGCCAGCGGCACCCCGCACGAGGTCCTGACGCCCGCGCACCTGCACGCCGCGTACGGCCTGCACGTCAACGTGGTGCAGCACGCAGACCGCCTGCTGGTCATCCCGCAGGATTGACAGGCGCCCGCAGCCAGCCAAGGCGCGCGCGGTACCGCCCAAAGGAGCCCTGAGTCATGCCACCGAAGTTCTTCCCCACCCACGGTCACCTGCTCGTCTGCCAGGGCCCGAACTGTCAGGCGCGCGGCTCCGGCCTGCTGCACAAGGCGCTGTGGAATCACCTGGAACGGCAGTCCCTGGCGTACTACAAGCGGGGCGGGACGCTGCGCCTGACCGAGAGCGGTTGCC
The DNA here is from genome assembly GCF_014647435.1 of Deinococcus radiotolerans. Taxonomy (NCBI): domain Bacteria; kingdom Thermotogati; phylum Deinococcota; class Deinococci; order Deinococcales; family Deinococcaceae; genus Deinococcus; species Deinococcus radiotolerans. Next base: position 60,595 of record NZ_BMPE01000013.1, read on the forward strand.
TGGGCGCGTGCAGTTACGGCCCGGCGCTGTGCGTGTACCGACCGAGCCCGGACGGCGCGGGCCTGGAGGAAGCGTGGTACGCCGCCGTGGACTTCCCGCTGGCGGCGCGGGTGGCGCAGGCCACGCACGAGCGGGCCGCACTGCCCGCCGAGCACCGCTACGGCCCGGACGCGGACGCCTGAACGGACAGGGGCAGGGGGCGGGCCATTCGTGGCGCCGCCCCCTGCCCTTTCGGCTGGCCGTTCAGCCGCGCACGACGTCCAGGATCTTGTCGCCGTACTTGCCCAGGCGCGCCTGCCCCATGCCCTTGACCTCGCGCAGGTCATCCAGGGTGTACGGCACGCGCCGGGCGATCTCCGCGAGGGTCGCGTTGCTGGCGATGATAAAGCGGCTGATCTCCTGCCGTTTCGCCTCCGCGTTCCGCCACTCGCGCAGGCGGGCGTAGATGGCCAGCTGCCCGTCCGTGAGGTTCGCGGCCGGGTCCTCCTTCCCGCCGGGCAGGTCCGGCGGCAGGATGACGGGGGCGGGCTCAAGCGCCGCCTCCACCTCCGGCTGAACGTCAGCGGGGGCGTCTGGGAGCGTGTCGGCGGCCTGCGGCTCAGTGACCTGCACCTCGGCGTCCGTCTCGGCGGCCGATTCCTCAACGGCCTGGTGGCGCACGTCCGGCACCTGCGGGAGGTTCGGCGCGTCAGGCCCGCTGCTGACCGGGATCGGCAGGGGCGCGGCGCTCTGCGCGGGCGAATCACTGAACACGATCTCGGGTTCCCAGGTTTCCTCCGGCGCGGCCTGCGGGGCCGGCGGGCTGACGGGGGCGCCCGCCCTGGCCGGCGCCTCGAACGTGAAGCGTTCCGGCAGGTCCGGCTGCGACGGCTGGCTGGGCGCATCCGGCTGCTCGCCGTGGGCGGCGTTCACGGGCGGGCGGAAATCACGGCGCTCGAAGCGGTCACGGCCTCCCCGCTCGCGGCGGTCATCCCGGCGGCCCCCGCGGTCACGGCGCTCGAAACGGTCACGGCTCTCGCGGCGCTCCCGGAACTCCGGGCGGCCATCCACGCGGGCGTCACGGGGCTCCTCCTGCGGCGCCCCGGGCTGATCGGCGTCCTGCTCGGGCGCGGCCCCCTCTCCGGTGAGGGCTGTTTCGGTGTCGGGTTCGGCACCCAGCAGGGCCAGTGCAGCGCGTGCGTCTTCCAGGCCCGGCGTGAGCAGCACGCCCCCTGGCACGCTGCGCGCGGCCGCCAGCACGCCGCCCAGCGGGGCCTCGCTGTCAGGCGCGGCGTCCGGCGCGAGCAGCAGCGCCGTGGGTCCGGCCGGCTGCGCCGCGCCGCCCAGCTGCTCGGTCAGCTGCGCGGTCGTGCGCGCCACGCGTCCCAGCCGCAGGGGCAGCGTGGCCACGTCCCGCAGGGCCAGCGCCACGCTCAGGTCACTCGGGGCGGCCGCCACCGGCGTGGGCGCGGCGTCCACTCCGAACAGCGCGCTCAGGGGCGCGTCACCGTGACCGGTCAGGGTCACGCTGTCCCGGTACGTGACCAGGCGCGCGCCCTGCGCCAGCCAGGTGCCGCCGGGTGCCAGCGTGGCGTCCACGATCACGGGCACGCCCGCCCGGCGGGCGCGGTCCAGGTCAGCGGCGCCGGGTTCCAGCAGCCACACGGCGCGCGCGCCGCGCCAGTCGGCGTCTGTGCTGGCGGCGGCCAGTCCGGCGGCGGCCAGCGCTTCTCGGTTCACGCGCACGCGGGCGTCCACGCGCAGCGTACCTGCGCCCAGCGCGGCGGCCAGCTGGCGGGCCAGGGCCATTTCGTCGCGCAGCAGCAGGCCCCAGCCGGCTCCTTCCAGGTCGGCCAGCGCTCCGGCCAAGCGGGCGTGCGGATCGCCGCGCCCAGCATGCAGGCGCACGAGACGGGCGTCAGGGCGCAGAGATTGAACGGCGTCAGTCATGCCCTCCATTCTGCCGCACCGCGCGCCGCACGCGCCGCCGCACTTCCGGCGGCCCGGCCTGCGGCTTTCTTTACCCACCTGAGGCAACCCCAGCCACACCGGGCGCGTAGGGTGCAGGTGATGCGTCCCCTCCTCCTGACCGGCCTGCTCCTCTCCTCTACCCTGTCCACTCCGGTGGGCGCGCAGTCGGCCCAGGGGATGGGCACGGCGACCCTGCGCCTGAGTGCCCCGGTGGGCACCACCGTCGAGCAGCGCACGACCCTGACCAGCCTTCTGAAGATCAGTGACGTGAAGGTCACGGCCCGTCCCGGCGCGAGCGTCCCGCAGAAGGAACTGGACGCCCTGCGGGCGTCCTTCCAGGGCATGGGCGGGCAGAACACGACCATCACCGGCAAGAGCTTCACCCGGGTTGCCGCGCGCGACGCCCTGGGGGCCGTGACCCTGCAACAGACCCTGATCCAGACCATTCCGGGACTGCCGAAGGCCCTGACGACAAAGACCACGCAGGTCCTCGACGCGAACGGGGCGCTGACGGACCTGAAACTCAGCAGCGACAACGCGGACGTGAACCGCCTGTACCAGCAGATGAACCTGAAGGAACTGATCCGCGCGTCGAACAGCAGCGGCACGGGACCGCAGCTGATCGGCCTGCCCCTGACCCCCGGCCAGAGCCACGAGACCCGGCAGGAGGTGCCGCTCGACAGCATGATGGGCGCGCTTCTCGGTCCGGTCCTGCAGGACCCGGACGCCGACGTGGACCCCGCCACGCTGACCAGCACGCCCCTGGCCTTCACCAGCCGCCTGACCTTCGCGGGGCCGGACGCCGCCGGGCGGCTGCGGTTCACGCAGACCGGCACGTTCAGCGCGTGGCAGACCAGCGTGAAGAACCGCGCCGGGCAGGTGCTCTTCCAGATGAGCGTCAGCGGCGGCTCGGTGAGCGGTGAGCTGCTGGCGCGCCCCGACGGGCTGCCCGTCAGCAGCAGCGTCCGCACGACCATGCAGATGCAGACGCTCATGACCCTGGACGACGTGCAGGTCAGCGCCACCCTCACGCAGGACCAGACGATCTCAGTGCGTCAGCCCTGAGCGGCGCAGGCAAACGCCCAGAGCCTTACAAACCCCGCGCCGGAAACGCGCCATGCTGAGCCGACGGAGGTTCACATGGCGCGTGTCACGCGGTACAGCAAGTTCGAGGGGGAACTCGATCAGCTCGACAGCAGCGAACTGATGCAGATGATTCAGGAGGCGCTGCTGGGGCAGGGCATGAACGACCCCTACGACCCGGACCCCAACGCGCGCCCCAGCATGGACGACCTGTTCGACGCGATCCTGCAGGCGCTCGCCGAGCGGAACATGATTCCCGAGGAGCAGCTGCTGGAGGCCCTTCAGTCCGATGACGTCCGCGAAACATCGGTCGGGCAGCAGATTCAGCGGCTGATGGACAAACTCCAGCAGGACGGCTTCATCCGCAAGGAATTCGAGGACGGCGAGGGGGGCGGCGCGGGCGACCCGGGCGACGCGAAGTTCCAGCTGACCGACAAGAGCATCGACTTCCTGGGGTACAAGAGCCTGCGGGACCTGATGGGCGGCCTGGGGCGCAGCAGCGCCGGGTCGCACGACACCCGCGAGTACGCGTCGGGCGTCGAGATGACCGGGGAACTCAAGGGATACGAGTTCGGGGACACCATGAACCTCGACACGACCGCCACGCTGGGCAACGTGATCAGCAAGGGCTTCGATAACCTCGAGGAGTCGGACCTGGTGATCCGGCAGGCGGAGTACAACTCGTCGGCAGCGACGGTGGTGCTGCTGGACTGCTCGCACTCCATGATCCTGTACGGCGAGGACCGCTTCACGCCCGCCAAGCAGGTCGCGCTGGCCCTGGCGCACCTGATCCGCACGCAGTACCCCGGGGACACCGTGAAGTTCGTGCTGTTCCACGACAGCGCCGAGGAGGTCCCGGTCGGGAAGCTCGCGCAGGCGCAGATCGGGCCGTACCACACGAACACCGCGGGCGGCCTGCGGCTCGCGCAGCAGCTGCTGAAGCGTGAGAACAAGGACATGAAGCAGATCGTGATGATCACCGACGGGAAACCCTCAGCCCTCACGCTGCCGGACGGGCGCATCTACAAGAACGCGTACGGCCTGGACCCCTACGTGCTGGGCGCCACACTGCGCGAGGTGGCGAACTGCCGCCGCAGCGGCATTCAGGTGAACACGTTCATGCTGGCCCGCGACCCGGACCTGGTGGGCTTCGTGCGCCGCGTCTCGGAGATGACGCGCGGCAAGGCGTACTTCACCACGCCGCACAACATCGGCCAGTACGTGCTGATGGACTTCATGACGAACAAGACCAAGATGATCAACTGAGCGGTGCGGCATTCAGGGGGCGGGCGGCGCGAGTCGGCCTGCCCTTCCCCTTTATGCTGCCGGTATGAACGTGGATCTGGGAACAGTGCGGGCGCAGCTGTCGCGGACACCGGGCGTGCTGGACGCGCTGCTGCGCGGCCTGCCGGACGACTGGGCGGGGCTGACCGAGGGGCCGGGCACGTGGTCACCCCGCGGGGTGGTGGCGCACCTGACGCACGCGGACCGCACGAACTGGCTGCCGCGCGCCCGGGTGCTGCTCGCGGCGGGCGAGGCGCAGGTATTCTCACCATTCGACCGGGCGGGCCATCAGGCCGTGGAGGCCACGCTGTCACTGAACGAACTGCTGGACGACTTCGCGGCCACCCGCGCCGACAGCCTGCGGGCACTGGACGCCCTGAGCCCCGGCCCCGCCGAGCTGGCGCGGCGCGGCACGCACCCGGAGTTCGGACCCGTGACGCTGGCCCAGCTGCTTTCAACGTGGGCGGCGCACGACCTGGACCACATCATGCAGATCACGCGGACGCTGGGTGGCGGGTACCGGGACGCGGTCGGCCCCTGGCAGGCTTACCTGCGAATCATGCGCTGAGGGGCGACCTTCAGCGAACGCATTCGCTGAGGCCCGGGGTTGGCTGACCGCGCAGCAGGTCGGCCAGGACCTGCGCGCCCCGCACGACGCCCAGCGCGGGGCGGCTGAACAGGGCGTTGGCGTCCACGGCCCACACCTGACCCAGCGGAAGATCGGGGAGATCGCGGGCGAACGCGACGTTGTCCTGCAGGCCGTACCCGCAGCACAGAACGACACTCACGTCGGGCCGCAGGGTCCCGATCTGATCCCAGGTGGCGCGGCCCGAGTCGGTGCCGGGGCTACCCAGGACGTTCACGCCGCCCGCCCGCTCAACCTGCTCGGGCACCCAGTGCCCACCGTAAAAGGGCGGGTCGGTCCATTCGAGAGTCAGGACCCGAGGCGCGTGCGGGACTGGCTGGACGGCCTCCCAGTCCGCCTGGGCCTGCCGGGCAAGAGCCTCACCGGCGCCTGGGATGCCGGCAGCTTCAGCCAGGATGCGCAGGTCATGCAGGACGCCCTGAACGCTGCGGCCCTCCAGGCTCAGGACGTTCGCGGCGGGCAGGCAGCCGGGCAGGTAGCGCACGGCGTCCTCCAGGGTGCCGGGGGTCACGGCGCAGACCTCGCACACGCCCTGCGTGACGACCAGATCAGGATTCAGCTGATCAAGCAGCGCTCCGTCCACCTGGTACAGGGCGCGGCCCTCGCGCACCGCCGCGCTGACCGCGCGGTCAATCTCGGCCTGGGGGGCGCCGCTGTCCACGATGGACCGGGTCAGGACGGGCAGGTGCCGGGCGCGCGGATGGTCGCACGAGTGGCTGACGCCCACCACGCGGCCTTCCAGACCCAGGTCGAACAGCAGGTCGGTGGCGCTGGGCAGCAGGCTCACGATGCGCTGGGGAGCAGTCATGCCGTCCAGGGTAGCCTGAACGCATGAACAGCGCCCCTGCTGACGGCCGGGGCGCTGCTGTCCACGCTGATGCGCTGCTCAGCCCAGTCAGGCCATGGCCATCCTGACGGCTGCCACTGAGGCCCAGAACGCTGGCTAGGGTGGCGCCCTTGCCAAGGTCGAGGCCGCCACTGGCGCTCACGCCAGCGCTGAGCGTGCCGGTGCTGATTGGCGGAGGCCACGCCAGCACTGAGAGTGACGGCGGTCAGCATCCGGTTGTTGATCATGGTGGTTCCTCGTGCCGCTCATGCTGCGGGGCACGCAGGGCACGTCTCTGAGGGCGCCGCGCTGGCCTGGCGACTAAGAGCCGTCATGCGCCGGCCCGGCCATGTGTGGCGGGGTCAGGCGTGCTGAACGCGCTTTACAGCCGACTCATGTGGCCTGGGGTGACGGGAGGAGGGTTGATACCCTCCCGTCCGGGGAATGTTGGTGATCCAGTCGGGCAGACGATGCACATGCGTGCGGCAGTACAAAGGTGGAGGGGGCCGCCGGGCATCACGTCCGGCGGCCCCCTCGTCCTGCGTCAGCGGCTGGCCCAGAGTTCCACGAGGCCGCGCAGGGTCAGGGTTTCGTCGTAGTGGTCGATCTCACGGCATATGCCCTCGATGGTGCGTGAGAAGCCCCCGGTCGCAATAGCGACGGCTGGGCCGGGCAGTTCAGCGCGGATGCGGCGCAGCAGGCCGTCCACCATCTCGGCGTACCCGAACACCAGGCCGGACTGGAGGGCGTGCGTGGTGTTCTTCCCGATGGCCGTGCCCGGCGCCTGGAGCGTGATGCGCGGCAGTTTCGCGGCGCGGCTGAACAGCGCGTCGGCGCTGACCTGCGCGCCGGTGGCGAGCACGCCGCCCAGGAAGCGGCGGCCCCGGCCGATCACGTCGAAGTTCGTACTCGTCCCGAAGTCCACGACCACGGCGTACTCGTGGTGCCCGAGGTACTTCTCGGCGCCGAACAGGTTGCACAGGCGGTCGGCGCCCACGGCGTCCGGCACGTCGAGTTCCACGCTGACGTCCGGGAGGTTCGTGGCGCGCACCTCGAAGGCCTCCACGGCGAAGTGGCGGCGCAGGGCCAGCGCGTAGTTCTCCCCCAGGGGCGGCGCGACGCTGCTGAGGATCGCGGCGCGCGGCATGGGCGCCCCCGTGAGCTGCAGCAGCCCGTGCAGGCGCATGGCGAGGTCGTCCGGGAGGTGCTCGCGGTTCGTGCGGATGCGCCAGGTGTTCGTGAGGTTCAGCTGCTCGTCGGCCAGGCCGATCACGGTGCTGGTGTTGCCGATGTCCACGGCCAGGAGGGGGAAAGCAGGCACGCCCCGCATTCTAGGCCAGCCCTGGCTGGTCCTGCCGGGTGCGCGGCGGGCTCAGCGGAGGGTGCGGGTCAGTTCGCGGGTCATGAGGTCCTCGGCGGTGGGTCCGCGCAGGCGCCCGAACAGCTGCATGTCCAGGAAGTACACGTGTCCGGCGCGGCTGGCTGGGAGGCGCTGCGCGAGAGGGTTGGCGTGCCAGTCGCGCCGGGCCTGTGCGGCGGTGTTCTTCCCGGAAGCGATCACGAAGATGGCGTCGGCACGGGTGGCGCTCAGGCCCTCGCTGCTGAGTTTCAGGTAGCCCTCGCCCAGGCTGGGGTCCTGGCGGCCGGGCAGGTCGAGGGTCAGGCCCAAGTTCTGGAAGTACCCGCCGGTCCAGTCGGTCGGGCCGAGGACGGTGTACAGGTCGCGGGTGGCGCCCCCGGCGTTCCAGACGATCAGGGCGCGGCGGCCGCGCAGCCACGCGGGGAGGGTCTGGCGGGCGCGGTCGGCGGCGGCCCGCTGGCGGATGACCTGCGCGGCGCGTTCGGGGCGGTTCACGGCGCGGGCGAGGACCGGCAGGGTCTTCTGCCAGTCGCCGCTGTGGGTGCCGTGAAAGAGCAGGGTGGGCGCGATGGCGTTCAGGGCGGGGTAGGTGTCCTGCGCGAAGTGCTCGCCGACGATCAGGTCGGGTTTGAGGCTGGCGATGACTTCGAGGTTGGGTTTGAAGCGGTCGCCGACGTACGTGGGCGCGCCGGTCACGCGGCTGCCCAGGTAGCGGATCTGGCGGATGGGCGAGCCGTACTGGCGCAAGTTGAGCTGGGCGGCCTCGCCGTAGCCGACGGGCTGGATGCCCAGCGAGAGCAGCAGGTCCAGCGCGTGCGGGCCGAGCGCAACGACGCGGGTGGCGGGCGCGGGGAGGGTGGTGGTGCCCGCCGCGTGCCGCAGGGTAAGGGGGGCGGCGCTGGCGGTGACCAGCAAGCCAGTCAGGAGCGTGGTGATGAGCAGGGTGGTGGGGCGGCGCAGGGTCACGGGCCCCACTCTGCTTTATTGATAATGAAATATCAATGCTCTTAAGGCGATGTCGCCGGTCACCCTGCCCCAGGGCAGTGGTCCGCACCTCCGGCTGTTCCTGCACGGCGGACACGGCATTCAGGCAGAACTCTCATGCCCGCGGGGGTACCCTGATCAGGTCACACAACCCACCCGTTCTCCCCCCTGTCCGGAGGCCGCTGTCATGGATCCTGCCCTGCTGTCCCACCCGCTGGTGCCCCCCACCCCCGCCCTGTCCGCCGCCGCGCCCGTGTCCCCCGAGGACGCCGCGCGGCTGCGCGCCCTCGACCCGCAGGCCTACTGGCTGGAGATCGCCCGGGAACTCACCTGGGTCACGCCGCCCACCACCGCCCTGGAGGGCACGCTGGGGGACTTCGAGTACTTCCCCGGCGCAACCGGGAACGTCAGCACGAACTGCCTCGACCGCCACCCCCCGGAGCGCGTGGCGCTGCGCTACGAGCGCGAGGACGGCCTGCGCGAGACCTGGACGTTCGGCGCGCTGACCGACGCCACCGCCCGCTTCGCCGCCGCGCTGGAAGACCTGGGCGTCACGAAGGGCGACCGGGTGGCGATCTACCTGGGGAACGTCCCCGAGGCGTTCATCGCCATTCACGCCTGCTACCGCATCGGGGCGATCTACTCGGTGATCTTCGCGGGCTTCAGCGCCTCGGCCGTGCGTGACCGGCTGGAGGACGCGCAGCCGAAAGTCGTGGTGTGCACCGACGCCACCCTGCGGCGCGGGAAGGTCGTGCCCCTGCGCGACACCCTGCACGAGGCGCTGGACGGCCTGGACGCGCAGGTCATCGTGGCCCGCCGCGTGGAGCCCGGCGCGCCGCTGCGGCCCGGCGACCTGGACTTCCACGCGCTGCTGGACGCCACCACCCGCCGCGCCGACCCCGCCGCCCTGGACGCGAACGACCCGGGCTTCATCATCTACACCAGCGGCACCACCAGCAAACCCAAGGGCCTCGTGCACGCCGGGCTGGGCTTCCTGACCGGCGCGTACGCGAACGTGAAGTGGGCCCTGAACCTCCACCCCGGCGACGAGTACTGGTGCACCGCGGACGTGGGCTGGCTGACCTTCCCGATCTTCGCGCTCGTCGGCGGACTGGCGCACGGCGCGACCCACGTCATCTACGAGGGCAGCATCGACACGCCCACCCCGGCCCGCCCGTACGAGATCATCGGCCGGTACGGCGTGACGAAGGTCTTCACCGCGCCCACCGCCCTGCGGATGCTGCGCCGCGCCGGGGACGACGCGCTGCGCGGCCAGCACCTGGAGAGCCTGCACCTGATTGCCCTGGTCGGCGAGCCCCTGGACCCGGAGACGTGGCACTGGACGCACCGCACCCTCGGTGAGGAACGGGTGTTCGTGAACAACACCTACGGGCAGACCGAGACTGGCACCGCGTGGGCGAGCAGCATGGTGGGCCTGACCGCCACCCGCCCCGGCGCGTGCGGGCACCCCCTGCCCGGCTACCGTGCCCGCGTCGTGCGGGACGACGGGCAGGAGGCCGCCCCGGGCGAACTGGGCGCCCTGACCCTCACCGAGCCGTTCCCCTGCCTGGCGCGCACCGTGTGGGGCGACCACGACCGCTACGTGCAGACGTACCTCGCGGACTTCCCCGGCGCGTACGCCGCCAGTGACGCCGCCCTGCTCGACCACGACGGGCAGCTGTGGGTGACGGGCCGCCTGGACGACGTGATGAACGTCGCCGGGCACCGCATCGGCACCATGGAGATGGAGGCCGCGCTGATCACCCACCCCGCCGTCAGCGAGGCGGCCGTGGTCGCCATGCCCGACGACGTGAAGGGCGCCGTGCCGGTCGCGTTCGTGGTGCCGCGCGGGGACGCGCAGGACAGCCCCGAACTGCAACGCGAACTCGCGGAGGCCGTCGTGCGCGGTGTGGGCGCCATCGCCCGCCCGGCGCGCGTGATCGTGACGCCCACCGTGCCCCGCACCCGCAGCGGCAAGATCATGCGCCGCGTCCTGCGCGACCTGCTCGTGACCGGCGAGACGCGCGGCGACCTCACCAGCCTAGAAAATCCGGACGCCATCGACACCATCCGCGAACGGCTGCGGGGCGGCAGCGCGCAGTAACACCCCAAGAAAAGAGAAAGCGCCCGGTCTTCCCAGCGCTCCCTCTGTCTTCGGTGCTCAGCTGAACTTGCCGAGGTCCAGGGGAATCTGGTACGCGCAATCCGTGTCCGCCTCGGTGCGCAGCAGCAGGGGCACGGTGTCACTGGCGCCGATCCCGGCCTTCAGCGGCTCGAAGTAGTACACGAGCGTGCCGCTCCAGGTGCCGCCGTCCTGCTTGAAGTCGTTCACGTACGTGCTCTTCACAGGCGCGATCAGTTTCCCGTCCGGGCCCTTCAGGCGCACGAGGTACGCGCCCCGGGCCTTCTCACCCGGCAGGCCGCGCACGCCGATGTCCACGCGCAACTGCCCGTCCGGGAGGCGGCGACTGGCGGACTCCTCGGCCAGCGCGGCCTTCACGCTGAGGTTCTGGAAGTTGTTGCGGGCGTCCTGCGCCTGAAAGTACAGCTGGTCCGCCTGCCCACTCACGGTGAGCTGCGCGGGGCGGCTGCCCTTCGTGAAATCGTCCGGCGCGGCCAGCCAGTCCGCGACGCAGGCCGCGCCGCCGTCGAAGGCCGTCACGGCGTCCTTCCCACCGGCGAAGGCGCCGCCTTTGACGCTCAGGTCCACGGTCAGGTACGTGGCGACCGGGTCGCGGCGACCGTACGCGCCGTCGATGACGTTCTTGGCGGTGGTGTCCTCCAGTTTCGGCACCCACGCGTACGCGGGCGCGGCGAGCAGCGTGCAGAGGGTCAGCAGGGTCAGGTGACGGTTGATCATGGGGCACTCCTTGGAGGTGGAAAACATGGATTGATGAGTCAGGCCGGGTTCATCCGATGCCCGGGCGTCCGGAATAGTGCCGGGTCCCGGTCCATCTGCTGAACGCCGTCACGTTGGTTGCTCCCGCTGGTCGGGTTCGTCTTCGCCGCACCGTCATCAGTCCTTGAGGTACACGACGCGGCACGCACTGCCCGCCGAGCGGAACTGCGCGGCGGCCGCGTCCGAGAGGGTGACGTCGGTGTACACCTTCGAGTTCGGGGCGAAACGGCTAGGCTGGATGCGCTCGGCCTTCACGCGCGTGACGTTCGGGAAGGTCGACAGCTGCGACTCGCCAGTCACGTAGGTGTGCAGGTTGCCCGCCTGCACCAGTTCGCTGGACACGCCCTTGATCAGGGCGGCGTCGGGCCACAGCTGCTGCCCACCCGCATACACGATGCTGGTCATGTCCCGCTGGAATGAACCCAGCCCGCGCACGTCGATGGCGACCGTGCAGGCCAGTGGGCGCGTCTCGCTGCCCGCTCCGGCCGCCGCGCCGCCCCCGCGCGCGAGGGGTGCGGCCGGGTCACCCCCCCCACCGCCAGTGCCGGCGCCGCCGCTGCCGCCCCGCCCGGAAGCAGGGGCACCGGCGTCGCCCCCAGAGCCGTTCCCGGGCCGGGCCGCGGTGGGGGCGTCTGCGTCACCTGCGGCGGGCGCCGCACCTGCGCCACCCGCGGGGACGGTGCCTGCCGCCGGGGTGGGACTGGCAGCCGGGTCGCGACTGGGCGTGCCGGTCGCCGGGGCCGCGTTGCCACCGGCCGTGGGCTCGGTCCGTGGGGTCGCGGCGGGGGCAGGCGACTCGTCACTGGCCGGGGCTGGAGTCGTGCCACGGGGCGCTGGCGCGGCTGCTGAGGGTGTCTCGCCGGTTCCCCCTGTGCCACTGGCCGGGCGCGCGGCGGGCGCGGGTGTCGCGGCCGGATCAGGCGTGCGGGCCGTGGGCGTCGAGGCGACCGGAGTCGCCACCGGCTGGCTGGACGCGGGCTCGCTGGGCGCCGCGCGGCTGCTGGAGGCGGCCGGGCTGGCCGGGGTGGTCCGGTCGCGGGTGGTGGCGGTCACCGGACTGCTGTGCGCAGGCGTATCGGCGCGGCTCACGGGCCGGGCGGGAATGCCGCGCACGTCCACCGGGGCCTCGGCCGGGCTGGCACCTCGGGCGGGGGTGGCCTGGGCGACCTCACCGCCCGCGTCCGCGCGGGTCAGGTCCTCACGGCGCGGCAGGGCGCTGATCGGCTCGGGGGCGGACGCGGCGGCCCCGGCGGTGCGCGCCGCCTGTTCGGGTTCCGCCACGCGGGCGGGGGCCGACTCGGGCGTGGCCTCCACCTCCCCGGTGGCGGCGGGGCGGGTCGTGGCGTCCAGCGCGGGCAGCTCGGCCGGCGTCGGTGTGGCGGACGCCTCCCGGGGCGCAGCCAGGGCCGATTCCGCTGCGGCGGGCGCCGCGACCTGCGAGGCCGGGGCAGCAGAATCCGCCGACGTCGCTGTCGAAGCTGACGGTGCAGCAGCCGCAGGGGCAGCTGAGCTGGACGGTGCCTGCGTCGCGCGGATCGGCGCTGGAGTCGCGGCCTCTGTGGTGGGCGCGGTGGCTGGCCGGGTCGGCTGCGGCGCCGGGCGCGGTGGCTCGGTGGGGCTGGCCTGCGGAGTCGCGCGCGACTCGGTCGGCTGCCGTGCCGGGGTGGCCGGGCGGGGACGCTCCGGCGTCGCGCGTGGCGTCGTGGTCGTCCGGGCGGGTGTGGTTGTCCGGGCGGGCGTGGCCGTCGGTGCCGGGGCGAGCGTCACGACTTCCAGCGGCGCGCGCGACGGATCAGGGGTCGCGGCCGTCGGCAGGGGCTGGGGGCGCAGGGCCAGCAGGCCGGCGAGCAGCGCCACGTGTACCGCCACGGTCGCGGCGACGGCGCGGCGGCCCTCGCGGGACTCGGGCCTGGGGGGCGCGGGACGGGGCAGGGTGGTCACGGCGCGGCCCCACCGTCACGGCCGGTCTGGGTACCCAGTGCGAGGCGGGTGCCCCCGGCCTTCTTGATCTCGTCCATCACGCCGACGACCGTGCCGTAACTGCCGCGCTCGTCGGCGCGCAGGCCCACCACGCCACCCGACGCGGCTGCCAGGGGCCGCAGCTGCGCGCCCAGGGTGCCCAGGGTGGTGGCCTGACCGTTCAGGAACACCTGCCCGGCGCGGTTCACGCTCACGACCGGCAGGTCCGGCGTTTCCTGCACGCTGCTGCTCGCGCGCGGCAGGTCCAGCGGCAGGGCGTTCTGCCGCGCGCCCAGCGTGCTCGTCAGGAAGAAGAAGATCAGCAGCAGCAGCACGATGTCCACCATCGGCGCGAAGTCGAACGTCACCGGATCGTGATCGCCCCGGAAGCGGCGGCGGGCGGGGCGGGTCATACGGACTCCGGGTGAACGGGGCTTCTGACCCGTTCATGCCGAGCGAATGCGAGCGGGGACAGAGGGGGTGCCGGGAGTGGAACTGGCAGCGCAGCGCCCTGCCGCTCTGTCAACGCACCGGACGGAACCCGCTTCACTGCGCGCCGCCGAACGTCAGCGCGACCTCCGGCATGGGCGTATCGGCCCGGGCGGGACTGGTGGCGGGCGCGGGGCGGGTCAGCCAGCCGGGCAGGTCCTCGCGCACCTGTTCGGCCTGCACCATGATCCGGTCGGCGCGGGCCCGCAGCGCGCCGCGCGCCACGTACGCGATCACCGCCACGATCAGCCCGGCGGCGGTGTTGATCAGCGCCTCGCTGATCCCGGTGGCCAGTTGCGCGGGCGTGGGGGCCGTGGTCTGGCTAAACACCAGGAACGAGCGGACCATGCCGATCACGGTGCCCAGCAGGCCCAGCAGCGGCGCGACCTGCGCGGCGGTGCCCAGGGCGCCCAGTCCGGCGTACAGGCGGGCGTCCTCGTGCAGCAGCGCGGAGTGCATGGCGCTCTCGGCGGCGGGTACGCCCCGGTCGGCGCGGGCCAGTCCGGCGCGCAGGACCTGCGCGGCGGGGCTGGGGTGCGCGGCGCGGTCCACCTCGACCAGCGCCGCGTTCGGGCCGCTCTCGGCCGTCACGGCGCGGACGCGTTCGATGAGGGCCCGGGCGTCCGCGCCCAGCCGCGAGAGGGCCTGCGCGCGCGCCGCGCTCAGGTAGACCACGTACACAGACAGGGCCAGCAGCACCCACAGGAGCGGGCCAGCCGCGCGAACCAGATCAAGGATGGTCATGACCTCCACGGGTAGCACGCGCGCACGTGGCAACCGTGAAAAAGTCGTGCAGCACACTCATGAGGAAGCGCGGGGGCGGACGGGCAGGTCGGTCGTTCCGGGCGCTGAAGCGGCTTTCTCCGTTCCCCGGGCAGGCGGGCGGAGACGAACGCTCACTTCGTACGTTCCTGCCGACCCGGCTGTCCGGAATCCGCAGTGAATCACTCGACTTTAGGCGCCGGGACGGGTAAAATAACCCGGTAAGTAGGAATCATTCCTAACAAAACACCCCCTGATTCCCGAAGGAGCCCGCATGACCCACCAGCTCGAAATCCGCAACCTGCACGCCACCGTCGGCGACCAGCCCATCCTCAAAGGCATCAATTTGACCGTGCCCCGCGGCGAACTGCACGCCATCATGGGCCCCAACGGCAACGGCAAGAGCACCCTGGCCAAGGTCATCGTCGGCGACCCCGAATACACCGTCACCGAAGGCGAAATCCTCGTCGACGGTCAGAACATCCTCGAGATGGAACCCGACGAACGCGCCCGCCTGGGCGTCTTCCTGGCCTTCCAGTACCCCGTCGAGATTCCCGGCGTTACCATCGCCAACTTCCTGCGCCTCGCCATGCAGGCCCGCAAGGCCGAAGGCGAAGAAGTGAGCTTCACCGAGTTCTACGGCAAGCTCCAGAGCGCCCTGAAAACCCTCGAATGGGACGAGAGCATCGTCGAACGCTACCTGAACGCCGGCTTCAGCGGCGGCGAGAAGAAACGCAACGAGATCCTCCAGATGCTCATGCTGGAACCCAACTACATCATCATGGACGAAACCGACAGCGGCCTCGACGTCGACGCCCTGAAGATCGTCTCCAAGGGCGTGAACAGCATGCGCGGCGAGAACCTCGGCGGCCTGATCATCACCCACTACCAGCGCCTGCTCGACTACATCGTCCCCGACAAGGTCCACATCATCCTCGACGGCAAGGTCGTCCAGACCGGCGGCCCCGAACTCGCCAAGAAGATGGACACCGAAGGCTACGACTGGGTCAAGGAACTCGCCACGGCGTAACGCCGTTGATGGTGAACGGTTGACGGTTGATGGCCGACCCCACGCGGGTCCCGTGTCCATCAGCCCTCGCTTCCCTCTCACCCTCCGAAGGAGCAGCACATGACCATCAATCCTGAAGTGAACGAGATCAACGCCACGTACGAGTACGGGTGGAGCAGCCCGGAACGCTACGCGATCAAGGCCCCCAAGGGCCTGAGCCGCGACGTCGTGGAAATGATCAGCAAGGCCAAGGACGAACCCCAGTGGATGCTGGATTTCCGCCTGAAGGCCCTGGACATCTTCCTGAGCAAGCCCATGCCCGAGTGGGGCGCGGACCTGTCGGGTCTGAACCTCGACGAGATCTACTACTACATCAAGCCCGAGGGCTTCAACGCGCGCAGCTGGGACGACGTGCCCGCCGACGTGAAGGAGACCTTCGAGCGTTTGGGCATCCCCGAGGCGGAGCGCGCCGCGCTGGCCGGTGTGGGCGCGCAGTACGAATCCGAGATGGTGTACCACAACCTCAAGGAGGAGTGGGAGAAGCTCGGCGTGGTGTTCCTGAGCATCGAGGACGGCCTGAAGGAGTACCCGGAGCTGTTCCGCGAGCACTTCGCGACGATCGTGCCGCCCGAGGACAACAAGTTCGCGGCCGTGAACAGCGCCGTATGGTCGGGCGGGAGCTTCGTGTACGTGCCCAAGGGCGTGAAGGTGGACATTCCCCTGCAGACGTACTTCCGCATCAACGCGGAGAGCAGCGGGCAGTTCGAGCGCACTCTGATCATCATCGACGAGGGCGCGCAGGCGCACTACATCGAGGGCTGCACCGCCCCCGCGTACTCCAGTGACTCCTTCCACTCCGGCGTGATCGAGATCGTCGTGAAGGAAGGCGCGCGCTTCCGCTACAGCACCATCCAGAACTGGAGCCACAACGTCTACAACCTCGTGACGCAGCGCGCCGCCGTGTACGGCAACGGCGTCATGGAATGGGTGGACGGGAACCTGGGCAGCAAGGTCACCATGAAGTACCCCGCCTGCTATCTGCTGGAGGAAGGCGCGCGCGGTGAAGTCCTGTCGATCGCCATGGCCGGTCGCGGCCAGCACCAGGACGCCGGGGCGAAGATCGTGCACTTCGCGCCTCACACCAGCGGCACCATCGTGTCCAAGAGCATCAGCAAGGACTCCGGACGCAGCAGCTACCGCGGCCTCGTGAAGATCTACGAGGGTGCCAAGGGCAGCAAGACCAACGTCGAATGCGACGCCCTCCTGCTGGACGAGGAAGCCCGCACCGACACCTACCCCTACATCGAGATCGAGGAAAAAGACGCCAGCGTCGGCCACGAAGCGACCGTCTCCAAGATCAACGACGACCAGATCCTGTACCTCCAGAGCCGCGGCCTGTCTGAAGACGAGGCGGCCGGGCTGATCGTGCGCGGCTTCATCGAACCCATCGCGAAGGAACTCCCCCTGGAGTACGCCGTGGAACTGAACCGCCTGATCGAACTGGAAATGGAAGGCTCGGTCGGCTGACCGCCCCCTGCCGCCCTCACGCTGCGGCGTGGGGGCGTCTCCCCTGCCCTGGAGGCCCCGCGTCATGAAACTCAATCACATCAATCTGGGCGTCACGGACGTGCCGCAGGCGGTCGAGATCTTCGAGCGGTTCTTCGGGCTGCGGCAGGCGGACGGCATGCCCCGCACGGACGCGATGACGTTCCTGCTGGACGACGCGGATTCGCTGATCTCGGTGTTCCGGGCGAAGGACGTGGTGTACCCGAAGGTGTTTCACATCGGGTTCCTGCAGGACTCGCCGGAGCAGGTGAGGGCCATTCACGCGCAGCTGACCCAGGGTGGCTTCACGGTGCCCGCACCGCGTGAGAACCACGGTCGGCTCACTTTTTATTTTGACGCGCCGTTCGGCGTGGTGATCGAAGTCGAATCGTTCCTCGGCTGAGGGACTCTTCTTCTGTCTTCTGGAGGTCGCATGACTCAATTCAATGATCAACTGGCGCAGGTGCAGGGGCCCGAGTGGCTGAGCGCGAAGCGCAGGGAAAGCCTGGAGCTGTTCACGACGCTGGACGTCCCGCAGGAGTCGGTGGAGGCGTGGAAGTACACGCGCGTAGACGTGGATTTCGACGCGCTGCGCCCGCACGGCAAGCGTGACGTGGTCTCGGACGTCTCGGCGCTGCCCGCGAGCGTGCAGGAGCGCCTGAGTGGCACGGACGTGGGCGCGTTCCTCGTGCTGGACGGCCCGGACGTGGTGTACCGCACGGAACTCCCGGCGGAACTGGCCGCGAAGGGCGTGATCTTCACCGACCTGAAGACGGCGGTGGAGCAGCACGCGGACAAGGTGCAGCAGTACCTCTACAGTGTGGTGCCGGCGGAAGTGCCGGACGACACGACGATCGCCGCGCCCGGCACGACGCCCAGCAAGAGCCCGGACCCCAGCGAAGGGAAGTTCAGTGCGCTGGCGGCGGCCCTGTGGACGAACGGCGCGTTCGTGTACGTGCCGCGCGGCGTGGAAGTCGAGCTGCCCCTGGGGAGCTTCCGCGTGATGAGCGAGGCTGGTACTTACACCGCGACCCGCACGCTGGTGGTGGCCGAGGAGAACGCGCAGGTGACGTTCATCGACGAGCAGGATAGCGAGGCGCTGCCCGGCACGTACGCGATCGGCGCGGTGGAACTCGTGGTGAAAGACGGCGCGCGCGTCCGGTACGTCAGCATCCAGAACTGGGGCGAGGGCGTCACGCACATCCAGCGCCAGCGCGGCGACGTGGGCCGCGACGCGACCCTGAACTCCCTGGTCGTCACGATGGGCGGCACCCTGAGCCGCACCGAGATGCAGTCCTACCTGCGCGGGCAGGGCGCGGACAGCGAGATGCTGGCCCTGTACTTCGCGAACGCCGACCAGCACTTCGACCACTACACCCTCCAGCATCACGCCGCCGCGAACGCGCACAGCGACCTGCTGTACAAGGGCGTGAACAACGACGCTGCGGTCGGGGTGTTCAGCGGCATGATCAAGGTGGACCTGGGCGCGCAGAAGACCGACGCGTACCAGAAGCACCGCACGCTGATGCTGTCCAGCGAGGCCCGCAACTACAGTGTGCCGCAGCTGGAAATCAACGCGAACGACGTGCGGTGCAGCCACGGCAGCACCACCAGCCCCGTCGATCAGGAGGCGCTGTTCTTCCTGCGGTCGCGCGGCATCAGCAAGGAAACCGCCGAGAAGATGCTCGTCACCGCGTTCCTGGAGGACGTGCTGGGCCGCGTGCCCCTGGCGAGCGTCGTGAAGTACATCGAGGGCATCATCGCCAAGAAGGTCGGCGCGGCCTAACGCGCCCGGTGACCCTGGCGGCCGGTCCTGCGGGGCTGGCCGCCTCTTTCGGGCGACCACACAGCTAGGGGGCCGCCCGATCCGATCAGGCGGCCCTCCAGTCAGTGGGGATTCAGCGGAACTTGAAGACGGCTTCTTTCTGAGTGCCGTCCACGAGTTGCACGACCAGTTTCTGGCAGGTGCCCGCCCAGCTCGCGCTGGTCTTCCAGACGTACACGTACTGCCCGGCAGTCGCGTCATACGTCAGGCTGCTGCCACCGGCGGTGACGGTCGTCTCGATCTCGTCCGGCATCAGGTTTGCCAGGGTGGAGCAGTTGATCGCGTACACCTTGGGGTACCCGGCCGCCATGACGTTCAGGCCCTGGTTGCCACCCAGGCTGAACTTCACGGGAATGGCACTCCCGGCCTTCGCGGTGTTCAGGCCGTTCATGTCCACCGGCTGGAAGAACCCGCTGAAGTCGTAGATCACCTGATAGGGCGCCGTGCCGGTGTTGATGTTTCCGGCGTTGTCGGTGGCCGTGCACGTCACCGTCTTGCTGCCCACGCTGGACGTCATCACGGGCTCACAGCTGGCCGTCGCCACGCCAGACAGGCTGTCGGTAGCGTTCGGGGTGGCGGTTGCCGGGGCGTTCAGTTTCACGGGGTTGGGGCTGACGGACGGCGTGAGGGTCGGCTTGGTCTTGTCCACCTTCACGATCACGGACGCGGCGGCGCTGGCATTGTCGGCGTTGTCCGTGGCGACCCCGCTGACCGTCTGCCCGACCTGGGCCGTGTCAGCTGAGATGGTCACGTTCGCCGGGCAGGTCTTCACGCCGGACAGGGTGTCCGCGCAAATGAACTTCACGACGACCGTCTGGTTGAACCACCCGTTCGCGTTGGCGCTGATCGCATTCCCGTTCACGTCGAAGGTGGCGGCACTGATGCTCGGGACGGCCTTATCCACCTTGACGGTCAGGCTGGTGCTGGCAGTATTCCCGGCCTGATCGCTGGCGCTGCCCGTGACGGTCTGACCACTGACGGCCGTTTCACCCACGGTGACGGGGGCGGGGCAGTTACTCAGGCCGGACAGCACGTCCGCGCAGGTGAACTTCACGATCACCGTCTGGTTGAACCACCCGTTCGCGTTGGCACTGATGGCGTTCCCATTCACGTCGAAGGTGGCGGCACTGATGGTCGGCGCGGTGGTGTCCACCTTGACGGTCAGGCTGGTCGTCTCGGTGTTCCCGGCCTTATCCGTCGCGGTGCCCGTGACGGTCTGTCCGTCCGCGTCGGTCTGCGCGACGGTGCTGGGGTCAGTGCAGGTCTTCACGCCAGACAGGTCGTCCGTGCAGGTGAAGGACACCGTGACGGGCGCGGCGTACCACCCGGCGCTGTTCGCCGCACGGTCCGGCACCGCGGTGATCTGTGGTCTGACCTTGTCGATCTGCACGCTCAGCGCCGCCAGGGACGCGGTGTTTCCCGCCTGATCGGCCACCGTCAGCGCTGCGATGTCCGCCGAGGCTGTCAGGGTCGAATCTGCCGGGCACGCGCCGTCCAGGCCGGACAGGGTGTCGGCGCAGGTGTAGTCCAGGGTCACGTCCGTGTTGTTCCACCCGTCCGTGTTCGGGCTGGGCGTCACGACTCGCGTGAAGGTGGGCGCGGTCTTGTCCAGGTTCACGGCGGCGCTGCTGACCTCGGCACTCGTGTTCCCCGCGTTGTCCGTGCAGGTGGCCTTCGCCTGATACCCCGCCTGCTCGGTGCTCAGCGCGGCGGGCTGGGTGCAGCTGCTCACGCCGCTGCGCTCGTCATTCCCGGCCACGGTGAAGGTCACGTCGGTCCGGTACCAGCCGAAGGTGCTGGGCGTGCCGTTCGGGGTCACGGTCAGGGTGGGCGCGACCGTGTCGCGGTTCACGGGCACGCTCTGCGCTACCTCGCTGATATTCCCAGCGTTGTCCGTGCAGGTGCCCTGCGCCCGGTACCCGGTGGCGTCCGTCGTCAGGGTGGCGGGCGTCGTGCAGGACGCCACACCACTACCCCCGGCATCAGTGCCGGTTACGGTGAACGCCACGTCCGTGCGGTACCAGCCGTTCAAGGGCTCCGTTGTCGGCGTGACCGTGGCCACCGGTCTGGTCCGGTCGATCTGCACGTTCACCACGTTGCTGCTGGCCGTATTGCCCGCGCGGTCCGTCACACTGGCACTCACTGGGGTCGTCCCCTCGGCACTCACCACGACCGGCGCGGGGCACCCCCCCACCAGACCAGAGCCGTTCTCGGTACAGGTAAAGCTGACCGTCACATCCCCGTTGAACCATCCGCCGTGATCCGCCGTCGCCGTAATCGTCGGCGCGGTCGTGTCCACCTTCACGGTCAGGGTCACCGGATCACTGGCATTCCCCGCCACGTCCGAGATCGTCCGCGTCACGGTCTCCCCGGCGCTGCCGGTTTCATTCACCGTCACGTCCGCCGGGCAGGTTCCCGCTACGCCGGACTGATCCGCACCGTTCAGTTGCGGGTCCGCGCACGTGAACTTCACCACCGCCGGCTGCCGGAACCACCCATCCGCATTCGCGGTGAGCGCATTGCCGTTCAGGTCGAAGATTGCGGCGGTGATCGTGGGCTTGCGCGTGTCGATCAGCGCGCTCACGCTGCGGGCCGTCGTGTTCCCGGCGTTGTCCTTCACCGTGCCGGTCACGACGGTCGGCGCCCCCACCACGGAATCCGCGCTGGCCGTCAGGGTGAATTTGCCATCCACCATCCCCGACTGATCGGAGAGCACCCCAGACGTCACATCAGACGCGGTGAACTCCTGCGACAGCGGCGTGTTGCGCCAGACACCATTCGTCACGCTGACCGGAGTGACGGTTGGGGCGCTGGCGTCCCGCTTGAGCGTCACTGTCCTGGTGGACTTGTTGCCTTTCGTATCGTAGGCCACGCACGTGACGTTCTGGCCGGTGGTGTCGGTAGAGATCAGAGTGGTGGGGCAATCTGTCTTCCCTGGCGCGTTGTCAATCCCGCTTGAATCGCTCAGGGTCCATGTGACCGTGACGTCCGAGGTGTACCAATCCGACCCAGGCCAGAGCAAACCGTTCACGACGGGTGTGATGTCAGGACCCTGCTTGTCCGACACTGGAGGATTCACGATCCGGATTTTGAAAGTCCCGGACGTGAACTTGCCACTTCCGGTGCCGCCGCTTGCGGTAGCCGTGACAGTGATTTCCTTGCCGACAGCATCTGCGGGGAGTAATCCAGCAAGGGTGTAGGGGATGTCCGTAGACACCTTACAGGCGGTGACGTCAACGGATCCGAGTGCGCTGAAATAAGCCTGGAACTCAGGGGCGACAGACAGTGCGACCTTGACGGGGTTGTCAGTCCTGGCATTGCAGCCGTCACCTGCGTTCGGGCCCCCGCCTTCGACGGCTTTTGTCTCCGGAGTCAGAATGAAGTTAGGCGAGCCAGCCTGACCGGCGTACTTATCAACGGTACCACCGATCACGAGTTCGCCGGGCTCCGAAACAGGCGTCACGACATCCTGCGCTTTGAGCGTCGGACTCTTGGTGCTTGCAGGCCTTGCACCCGGTGTGGGCGCCTGGCTGCACGCGGCGAGGCTGAGTAGGGCGATCAGGTTGACCAGGGAGTGTCGGACGTTCATGCGTGTCCTCCTCTGGGGCGGTCTCACCACTCGCTCGTTCTGCCCGAGGTGACCGGATTACAGGGCAGAAGTCATAGCGTCCCAATGCAACGCGGCGGGGCGTCGTGGGTGGCGTTGTGCTGACGGGTTGCTTGATAAAGAGTAATTCAAGAGGAAATAGTGTGAGGCGTGTTTGCGGCTCATGAGACCCGTTCCACCCGTTCAGGGGTGGGGGCATGGGGGGGTCGACTGGTGGCTTGCCAGGGAAACCCTACACTGCCGGTCATGGCGATGCGCGTGGTGTTCCCGGCGGATTATTTCCAGGTGCGGCGGCCTGATGAGGCGTTCGCGGATCAGGCAGCAGCCTTCGCGGCGCGCGGCTGGAATGTGTCCGCGCTGGATGAGCAGGGAATGTTCCGGCCTGCCCTGCTGCCCGGTGAGACGGTGCTCTACCGGGGCTGGATGCTGGACAGCGCGGGCTACCGGGCGTTCGTGGACGCTGTTGAGGGGGCGGGCGCGCGGGTGCTGACGTCGCTGGACGCGTACCTGGCGGCGCATCACCTGCCGCGCTGGGCGCCCCTGCTGGCAGACGTCACGCCGAAGACGATGTGTTTCACGGATCTGAGTGATTTGCCGGAGCAGCTGGCCGCGCTGGGGTGGGACGGGTTCTTCGTGAAGGATTTCGTGAAGTCCCTGAAGACCGGGCCGGGCAGCCGGATCACGCGGCCCGGGCAGATCGGGGAGCTGCTGGAACGGATGGCGCAGTTCCGGGGTCAGATTGAGGGCGGCGTGTGCGTACGCCGCGTGGAGGAGCTGGATCCGGCATCGGAGGAGCGGTTCTTTGTACGTGAGGGGCAAACGTTCCGCGCGGATGGTTCGGCAGTCCCGGAGGTGGTGCGTGTGGTGGCGGGGCGCGTGCCGTCGCCTTTCTTCTCAGTGGATGTGGCGCGGCGGGCGGACGGGGCCTGCGGGTGGTGGAAGTCGGGGACGGGCAAGTGTCGGACTTGGTGGGCTGGACGCCCGAGCAGTTCATGGCCGTCTGGGATGGTGGGCCGGGCTGATCAGCGTGGCAGGGTGCCGGCCCTCGAAGGGTTCTGCATGCTCTGCTGAGCAAGCGCCCATAAATCCGGGTAAGAAAACAGGTGCTTTTCCCTGAGCGTTAGGCAGCGCGTGGCGGTCAGGTCGGGTTCCTGCGTGGCGCAGCGCTTCTGCCCACCCAGGTCAGCCGCATAGGGTGCAGGGCGTCCAGCGCCCGGGCGAAGCGCGTCTCGGGGGTGGCGCGGGTCTCGAATTCGGCGGGCAGGACGTGGAACGCCTGAGCCTGATCGGGGGGCAGCAGGCCGGACAATGGCCGGGCGGCGTCGGCTGCCGCCTGCGCGGCCTGCTGATCGTCCGGCGCGGCGAAGTACAGGGCCCCAGCGTGGAGTTCCACGAGGTCATGCGCGAGCAGCAGGCGCGTCACGTATTCTGGGTCCGTGCCGGGCGGGGTAGATTCGCCCAGCGCCTGCGCCATCAGGGCCAAATGATCGGAGTGCTCAGCGCTGTTCTCCGCACGGAATGCGTCGTGCAGGTGCGGGCTGCTCACGGATGTGCTTGAGGCGGTCGCAGGTGAACAGGAAGGCAACTTGCTGCTGGAGCCGGTCGGAGGTGGTTATCTGCACCACAGGGCAGAAGGGCCTGTGCGGGCGCCAGGGGCTGCGCCGTCGTCGCGCTTCAGGCTGCGGCGCGGCCCAGGGGGTCAGAGGTCCAGTTCGCCTTCTTCTTCGCCCCACCAGTTCACGCGCCGGGCCCTGACGGTGATCATGGTCAGGCCGGGGGTGTCCAGGCCGTCTTTGAACCACTGCGTGAGGGATTCCTGCCAGTGGGGTTCCATGGTGGGCCGGTGGGTGGTGAGGGTCGCGTCGCCCTGCACGGCGATGAACAGGAAGGGCTTGTTCGACTGGAAGCCCAGTTGCACGTTCTTGTTCTGCTCGATGTCGCGCGCGGCGCGGCCGTCCGCCCAGGTGAAGAAGTGGCTGGTGCCGTCGTAGTCGACCTCGCCGTTGTTGCTCATGGGCCTTGAGGCGAGGTGTCCGTAGGCGGTGGTGGTGGTCAGGAGGCCGTAGTCGAGGCCGCGCATGAGGCGCGCGAGGTCTTTCAGAGTGCCGGGCATGGGCCGATCGTACGGGGCGCGCGGGACCAGAGGATGACGTGGGGTTCACCAGACGCTGGGGCAGCGTGCGGCGGGCCTTCACGTTGCCGCGGGCCAGGATTCACCGCTGATGGGGTCTCGTTCAGGGTCGGGCAGGGCGGCTATGCGCGCCTGGGCCCCTTGGGGGTCGGTGGTTTCGGGACGGCAGGTGTCCCAGTCGCGGCCGCCGGCGTACGCGCCGATCACGAGCAGATCTGCGCTGCTGCCGTCGTTGCGGTGGCCAGTGCCGGCCGGAAGGGTGAGGGCGTCCCCGGCGGTGACGGTGACCTGTGGGCCGCCCTCGCCGCCCAGAGTCAGGTGCGCCTGCCCGCGTGCGATGACCAGGACCTCGTGCGCGGTGGAGTGGTAGTGCGTGAAGGGGTAGATGCCGTTCTGCCAGGCGTTCGTCCAGCCGTTCGCGGCGAGGTGCGCCTGCATCTGGGCGGGTGTGCCGCTCAGCGCGGCGCGGTACAGCCGGGCGGGCTGGGGGTTGTTCGGGACGCGGCCGCGGGGCGGCAGGGGCAGGAGGTCGGGGGGCATGGCGCAGCGTACGTCGGGCGGGCCCCTCCCCCTTTCTGAATCCTTTCAGATAGCATGGGGCATGCGAACTCAGAAGCTGGGCGTGAGTGATCTGATGGTGCCGGTGGTCGCGGTGGGCTGCATGCGCATCGACGGGATGGAGCAGCAGGCGGCCGCGCGGCTGATCGGCACGGCGCTGGAACACGGCGCGAACTTCTTCGATCACGCCGACATCTACGGCGCCGGGCGCAGCGAGGAGGTCTTCGCGGACGCGGTGGGCATGAGTTCCAGCGTCCGCGAGGGCCTGATCCTTCAGTCCAAGTGCGGCATTCGCCCGGACGTTCACACCTTCGACTTCTCGCGCGAGCACATCCTGGCGTCCGTGGACGGCATCCTGAGGCGCCTGCGCACCGACTACCTGGACGTGCTGCTGCTGCACCGCCCGGACGCCCTGGTGGAACCCGAGGAGGTCGCCGCCGCCTTCGACCAGCTGGAGCAGGAGGGCAAGGTACGGCACTTCGGCGTGTCGAACCAGCACCCCCGACAGATCGAACTGCTGAAGCGGTACGTGCGTCAGCCCCTGGTGGCGAATCAGCTGCAGCTGAGCATCACGAACGCCACGATGATCACCAGCGGCCTGAACGTGAACATGGAGAATGCCGAGGCCGTGAACCGCGACGGGGGCGTGCTCGACTACTGCCGCCTGCACGACATCACCATCCAGCCGTGGTCACCGTTCCAGTTCGGGTTCTTCGAGGGTGTGTTCATCGGGCACGCGAAGTTCCCCGAGCTGAACGCGAAACTGGATGAACTGGCCGCGCGGTACGGCGTGAGCAGCACGACGATCGCCATGGCGTGGCTGCTGCGTCACCCGGCGCGGATGCAGCCCGTGACCGGCACGACCACACCCGAGCGCCTCGCGGACTGCCTGCGCGCGGCGGACGTCACCCTGACACGCGAGGAATGGTACGGCCTGCTCCTCGCGGCGGGCAACACCCTGCCCTGACCGGGAGCCGCCCGCTTATGCTGCGGGCATGATGACCAAAGGAAGGCTGGAGGCCTTCAGTGACGGCGTGCTGGCGATCATCATCACGATCATGGTGCTGGAACTGAAGGTCCCAGAGGGGCACGAGTGGTCGGACGTGACGCGGCTGTGGCCGAAGGCGCTGGCGTACGTGATCAGCTTCGTGTACGTCGGCATCTACTGGAACAACCACCATCACCTGATGCACACCGTGCAGCGCGTGACGGGCGGGGTGCTGTGGGCGAACCTGCACCTGCTGTTCTGGCTGTCCCTGTTCCCGTTCGTGTCCGGCTGGGCCGGAGAGTCGCATTTCGCGCCGCAAGCGATGACGCTCAGCGGGGCCGTGGCACTCATGGCCGCGCTGGCGTACACGGTGCTGGTCCGCACGATCATCCGCGTGGGCGAGGCGAACCACATGCTGGCCGACGCGGTCGGCCGGGACGTCAAGGGGAACGTGTCGCTGGTGGCGTACGTCGTGGCGATCCTCGCGCCCCTGGCGGGCCCGGTGGGCGTGTGGCTGTCCGGCGCAGCGCTGGTCGGCGTGGCACTGATGTGGCTCATCCCGGACCGCCGCATTGAACGCGTGCTGGACGGCGGACGTGGACGCGGCGAGTAGACTGCGCGCATGAGACGCAGGGTGTGGGTGGCGGCGCTCGTGGCCGGCGGAGCGCTCCTGAGCGGCTGCGCGGACGTGCGGTACCTGTCGCAGGCGGCCGGCGGGCAGCTGGACCTGCTGCGCCGAGCCCGGCCAGTCGCGGAGGTGCTGGCGGACCCGGGCACCCCGGCAGGCGTGCGGCGGCGCCTGCAACTGGCGTCGGACGTGCGGGCGTTCGCCGTGGCGCCGGAAGCGGCGGGCGGGCTGGGCCTACCGGATCACGGGTCCTTCCTGAAGTACGTGGACGTGGGGCGGCCGTACGTGGTGTGGAACGTCTTCTCCGCGCCGGAATTCAGCGTGACGCTAGACACGTCGTGCTTCCCGGTGGCGGGCTGCGTGGGCTACCGCGGGTACTTCACAGAGTCGGCGGCGCAGGCGTACGCGCAGCAGCGGCGCGCAGCGGGCCGGGACGTGAACGTGGACGGCGTGAGCGCCTACTCCACGCTGGGGTACCTGAAAGACCCAGTGCTGTCCACCATGCTGAGTTACCCGGACGCGACCCTGATCCGCACGATCATTCATGAACTCTCCCACCCGAGCCTGTACGTACCGGGCGACACGGTCTTCAACGAGTCGTACGCCACGGCCGTTGAGGAAGAGGGCATGCGCCGCTGGCTGGACCAGCACGGCACGCCCGAACTGCGTGAACAGGACCAGCTGGCGCAGGCACGTCAGGCGGACTTCGAGGCGCTGCTGCTCGGCACCCGCGCGCGACTGGAGGCCCTGTACGCCCAGTCCGGCTTGACCGAGGCGGCCCGCCGGGAACGCAAGGCCGAGGTGCTGACCGACATGGATGCCCGCTACGCCGCCCTGAAGGCCACCTGGGGCGGGTACGCAGGTTACGACGCGTTCTTCGCGCGGAGCGTGAACAACGCGACGCTGGGCGCTGTGGCCGCCTACGCCACCCTGGTCCCGGACTTCCAGGCGCTCCTCGCCCACGTGAACGGTCACCTGCCCACCTTCATCGAAGCCGCCCGCGTGTGCAGCCGCCGCCCGCAGGCGGAACGCGCCGCGTGCCTGCGCGGAACCTGACCGGTCCGCTCATGACCGGCGCGGCCTGAGCGTCCAGAACGCCACTGCGCGTGAGAGGTGTCCCTCACCCGGCGGGCCGAGGCGTCTGGTAGCAGCGGCCCGGCGCCGCTCGCCGCGCCCGCGGCGCGCCCGGGCTGCGGGTGAGCGGCGCGTGACGCGGCCCTGAACCGCGTGAACGCGCCGTGCGCTGCGCCTGAGGGAAGGCCCGGCACACACTTGAGCCGCAGCCCAGGAAAGCCGCAGCTTCACCCCGCAAGGTGATGAGCAGGAACAGCCCAGAGCGGTCGTTCACTCTCACTGCCCGGCCTGCACTGGCCGCGCAACCCTGAAGAGGTGTCCCATGCGTCAAGAGAATGCCCCCCGCCTGCCCCTCCGCCGTCCCCTGCTGGGCCTGCTCACGCTGAGCCTGCTGGCCGCACCGGCACTGGCCCAATCCGCCGATCCCACCCCGGCCACCCCCAACCTGGGCCTGCCCAGCACCACGGCGCCCGTCACGCCCCCGCAGACGCCCGCCCCCGCCGACACCACCTCAGCGGAGACCACGCTAACCGAGACAGCGGCCGGGACCGCCCCCGCCGATCCTGCACCGACTGACACCGCGCCCGCCGATTCAGCTCCCGCGGAGACGGCCCCGGCCGACACCAGTCCCACTGAGGCGCCCGCCAACACCGATGCCCCCGCCGGCACGACGTCTGACGCCGAAGCTGCGCCCAGCAGCCTGCCTCAGGCGGGCAGCGTGAAGGTTCCCGAACTGGACGGCGAGGAGCTGCTGAAGACGGTTCCCACCGTGCTGGGCGAGGCCCTGATCTACAAGGGTGACGCGCCGGACGCCCTGGCCCGCACCGCGCAGGCCCTGACGGCCGAGGGCTACCAGGCCAGCAGCGAGGCGCCCCAGGCGGACGCGGCGGGCGTGACCACCCTGACCCTCACGAAGGACGATCAGCAGTTCCAGCTGACCGAGCGCAGCACCATGGGCCTGACCGTCGTGGCTCTCGCCCGCGTGCCGGATAGTGCGCCCGCCCCTGCGGCGGCTGAGACGCCCGCCCCGGGCAGTTCCCCGACCACCGACGCCGCGCCCGCTGAGCCTGCTCCGGACGCCACCCCGGCAGAGGCGGCCCCTGCGGAGACCGCGCCTGCCGAGCCCGCCCCGAGCGAGCCAGCACCGCCCGCGCCGACTGAACCGGCGCCCACGGAGCCCATACCGGGCAACCCGGCCCCAGCGGACCCCGTGGCGCCCCCCGCGCCCGTCACGCCGCCCAGCCTGCCCTGAGCGCCACGCTCCTCCAGATTCACAGCCGCCCCCTGACCGGGGCGGTTTTTGCATTTACCCCTCCCCTCATTACGAGAAGCCAGGTCTGCTGGCGGTTCGCGCGGCGCCTGCGCGGCCCGAGGACGGTGGGCACATATCCAGTTGGTAGACGAACTGCGGCCTCCCAGGCCACATGGAAGAACCTGCGGGCGTCCGGAGAGTGAGCGAGGCACCTGGCCTACGCCCGCTACTGCGCGGTGCGTCAGGTCAAGGAGACGCCGCCCATCCTGTCTGGACGGGCGGCGCTCGGAGCGGTGAGGGTTACTCTTCGCTCTTCTCTTCGGTGCTTTCGGTTTCGCCTTCGGTCTCGCTGGCGGCTTCGGCCTTGGCTTCCTCGACCGTGGCGTCGCCTTCGAGGATCGCGGCGGCGGCTTCCTCGCTGATCTCGCCAGCGGCGACCAGACCGGCCACCTGGGCGGCCTGCTGCTCAGCGGCGGCTTCGCCTTCGCTGAGGCGGGGCGGCAGGACGCTGATCACGACCTGCTCGGTGTCACCGGCCAGCTTCACGCCGTCGGGCAGTTTGACCTGACCGGCGGTGACGTGGTCACCGATGTTCAGCTTGGTGACGTCCACGACGAGTTCCTGGGGGATGCGGCGGGGGCCGGGCGCGATGACGCTCAGGTTGTGAACGACGATGTCCACGAGGCCGCCCATGACTTCGCCCTGGCTCTTACCCTTGGTGTGCACGGGGACGTTCACTTCGACGGGTTCACCGTAGGTGACCATGTAGAAGTCCACGTGGATGGGGGTGCGCTTGCGCTTGTCCATCTGCACGGTCTTGACCAGCGCGGGGAAGGTCTCGCCGCCTTCGATGGTGATGTCGAACAGGCCGGTGGTGCTGGTCTGGCGGAAGGCGCGGTCGAAGGCCTTCTTGTCGATGGTGAAGGAGACGTTCTTCTCCTTGTTGTAGGCGACGGCGGGGATCAGGCCGTCAGCGAGCTTTTCCTGGCTCTTGCGGGGTTTGGCGTTCAGTTCCATGTGCTCTTTCTCCTTCGGGGACGTTCTTCGCCGCCTCACTCTCGCCGCGCGGGTCCGCTCGGGGCGGGGCGGGGGGCGGGCGTGCAACCGTGACAGCATAGCAAACGCGCGTAGCCCGGTGGAAGGGTTCTGCGGGGCTCTGCTAGACTCTGTGGCGTTGCCGCGCGGCTCCCCCACCCAGGGCACCGGGTGTTCGGAGGCGGCCCCGGACGAAAGACAAGGAGAAGACATGATCAGTGTGACTGAACTGCGCAACGGCACGAAAGTGGAAATGGACGGCGGCCTGTGGGAATGCCTGGAGTACTCGCATCTGAAGATGGGCCGCGGCGGCGCGAAGGTCGTCACGAAGTTCCGCAACATGGAAACCGGCAGCATCGTGGACCGCACCTTCAACAGCGGTGAGAAGCTGCAGGACATCTACGTGGAAGGCAAGAAGATGCAGTACCTCTACCCCGACGGTGAGGACTTCGTGTTCATGGACCTGGACACCTTCGACCAGATCACGCTGGGCAAGGGCCTGGTGAGTGACGCGGCGAAGTTCATGAAGGAGAACACTGAGGTGGAAGTCGCGATGTACGGCGAGAAGCCCCTGAGCATCACGCTGCCTAACCAGGTGATCCTGAAGATCGTGCAGACCGACCCCGGCGTGCGCGGCGACACGGTGTCGGGCGGCACGAAGCCCGCCACGCTGGAAACTGGCGCTGTGGTGCAGGTGCCCCTGTTCGTGGAGCAGGACACGAACGTGAAGGTGGACACCCGCACGGGTCAGTACCTCAGCCGCGCGTAAATGACGTGAGGTGCGTGCGCCGCCCCCGGAGTTGTCCGGCGGGCGGCGTCCTCATTTCCCGTTAGACTCAGTTCAGCCAAACGAGCGTTAGGCTGCGGGTAACACCCCCTCTCACCCTGCACAGGGCATGATTGGGGGCAGCGTCAACCGCAGAACCCAGACGACCTTCAAGGAGGGGCCATGAACCCGAACGACCTGAAACAGATTCTCGATGCCCTCACGTACGCCGACGTGCGTGAATTCAGCCTGCGCACCGGCAGCTTCGACCTGAGCCTCAAGCGCGGCCCGCAGGCCTTCGCCGCGCCCATGCCCGCCCCCGGCCCTGCCCCGCTCGCGGCCCCCATGCCCATGGGTGCGCCCGCATTCGCACCCATGCCCGCCCCCAGCCTGCCCGCACCCCAGGCCGAGGCCAGCGCCCCCGCCGCGCCCGCGCAGGCCGCGCCCACCCCGACGCCCGCCGCAGAAGCGCCCGCCGAGAAACCTGCCAGCAAGGGCACGCCCGTCAAGGCACCCATCGTGGGCACCTTCTACTCCGCGAGCAGCCCGGACGCGCCCGCCTACGTGAAGGTCGGCGACACCGTACAGGCCGGGCAGGTGCTGTGCATCATCGAGGCGATGAAGCTCATGAACGAGATCGAGGCCGAACAGGGCGGCACCGTGCGCGAGATCCTCGTGAAGAACGCCGAACCTGTCGAATACGGCCAGACGCTCTTCATCATCGAGTAAGTGCGGTAAGCCGGAGGCGAACCCGAGCGGACCTGAACGGCTGCACCGCAGCGCGAGCAGCAACAGGTTCAGAGTCGCGCAGATGAAGGGCCGGGCCGGGCGATGATCCCGGCGTGCCCCGCAAGTCGGAGCGGCACTGAACCCAGCCGATTGACGTTCGTCTCCCAGCCGCTGGAGGCATGCATGTTCAAGAAGATCCTGATCGCCAACCGTGGCGAGATTGCCCTGCGCGTCATCCGGACGGCGCGGGAAATGGGCGTGAAGACGGTCGTGGTGTACTCCACGGCGGACGAGAAGAGCCTGCCGGTGCTGCTGGCCGACGAGTCGGTGTGCGTGGGGCCGCCCGCCTCAAACCAGTCGTACCTGAACATCCCGAACATCCTCTCGGCGGCGCTCATGACCGGCGCCGAGGGGATTCACCCAGGCTACGGCTTCATGGCGGAGAACCCGGATTTCGCGGAGATGTGCCGCGAGCACGGCATCACGTTCATCGGGCCGACGCCCGAGAGCATGCGCGCCCTGGGCAGCAAGGCCGGTGGGCGCGAGATCGCCGCGATGAGCAACGTGCCGGTCGTGCCGGGCACCGGCGTGCTGGACACCGTGGATGACGCGCTGCTGG
This sequence comes from Deinococcus radiotolerans, assembly GCF_014647435.1. NCBI lineage: Bacteria > Thermotogati > Deinococcota > Deinococci > Deinococcales > Deinococcaceae > Deinococcus > Deinococcus radiotolerans. Next base: position 92,603 of record NZ_BMPE01000013.1, read on the forward strand.
CCGCGAAGCAGATCGGGTACCCGGTGCTGCTCAAGGCCAGCGCGGGCGGCGGTGGACGCGGGCAGAAGATCATCCGCACGCAGGAGGAACTCGCCAAGGGCTTCGCGCAGGCGCAGGAGGAAGCGCGCCTGTACTTCGGTGATCCGGCGATCATCATGGAGAAGTTCCTGGAGGAATTCCGGCACGTCGAGGTGCAGGTCATGGGCGACGGGCAGGGCCACGTCATCCACATCGGCGAACGCGACTGCTCCATCCAGCGGCGCAACCAGAAGCTGATCGAGGAGGCGCCCAGCACCCTGCCGGACACGCTGCGTCAGGAGATCCTCGCGGCGGGCGTGCGCCTCGCCAAGCACGTGAACTACGCCGGGGCGGGCACGCTGGAATTCATCGTGGACCGCGACGGGAACTACTACTTCATGGAGATGAACACCCGCATCCAGGTGGAACACTGCGTCTCCGAGGAGATCTCCGGGCTGGACTTCGTGAAACTGCAACTGGAGATCGCCGCCGGGTACGGCCTGAACCTCCAGCAGGAGGACGTGGTGCTGCGCGGGCACGCCATCGAGTGCCGCCTGAACGCTGAGGATCCCGACAAGGACTTCCGCCCGGCCGCCGGGAAGATCGACGACGTGCACTTCGCCGGCGGCCCCGGCGTGCGCGTGGACAGCCATTGCTACACCGGCTACGTGATCCCCCCGCACTACGACAGCCTGATTGGCAAGCTGATCGTGCACCACGACACGCGCGAGCAGGCCATTGCCCGCATGAAGCGCGCGCTGGAAGAGACAGTCATCCAGGGCCCGAAAACAACCATTCCGCTGTACGTGAAGATCATGAACAACCCGTTCTACAAGCGCGGGGCCGTCATGACGAACTTCCTGAAAACCCGCATGGAGATGTAAGCAGCCGTGACGGACTCGCAGAGGCAGGCGCCTAGGGCTCACCCGGCGTCTGCCTCTGCGGCGTTGGCGGCGCGGGACGCCCTGCTGTCGCGCCTGTGTGGCCGACCGTGGCCGGAGGGTGTGCTGCTGGACGCGCTGAGCCTCTCCCCTGCCCTGGACGTGCTGGATGTGGGGGCCGGGGACGGCCGGCTGGTGCGGGAGCTGGCGCGGCGGGGGCATGCGGGCCGGGTGGTGGGGGTCGATCCCACGCCGGGGCCGGGCGTGCAGCCCGCGTCGGCAGAGGCGCTCCCCTTCCCGGACGCGAGTTTCGACGTGGTGCTGTTCGCGCGGGTCCTGGCGCACCTGCCCGATCAGGCACGGGCGCTGGCCGAGGCGCGGCGCGTGCTGCGGCCTGGCGGACAGATCTGGGGCGCCGCGCACGGCCCGGTGCACCTGCGGGCCACCTGGGCGGCCCTGGGCCAGTCCCTCGCGCCAGGGGACACGCCACCGAAACCCGCGTTGACCGTCACCTGCCCGCTCACGGTGACCGGTGACGATGCCCGCTTCCTGCTGGGCACGTACGGGCAGGTAGCCGACGTGCCGGGTCACCTCTTCCCCATTCGGGACACCGCGCAGCTGCTGGTCTGGTCGCTAATCCCGTGAAACGGGTTCCCACTCGCATCTGCTCGGACCCAGCGGCTTTGTAAGCCATTCAATCGGAGTTCGTTTGAGGTCAGCTGGCCAGTCGGCGCGCCACGCGGCCAGTTTCTCCCCTGTGCGGCGGGGCGCATGCTGCGGGCATGCTTCCTGCTGACCTGCATCAGGCGCTGCGGCCCCTGCTTCCGGAACTTCAGACCCAGTTGCTCGGGGGGTGCCGCCCAGACCCGCTGCGGCACCTGGACATTCAGGTGTCCGCGAAACCCAGCGGCACGGTCACCCTGACGGTCCGGGCCGCGCATGACGGGGCGCGCTGGGGCCGCACGGCCAGCGTGGACCTGCACCCGCTGTGGTGCAGGGATCCTGACTACCCTTCAAAACGCACAGTAGGCAGCAGAAAGTCGGCTCCTGTACGGTATTTCTGCGA